>JAFTXL010000071.1 GCA_017464985.1 Clostridia bacterium
AGAGAGCGCGTTGCCGTAGGTGAAATCGTAATAGATGCGTATGATGAGATATTTCAGTCAAACGGAGAAACTGTAATGAACCGTGTGCTTGTGGAAACAGACAGGCTTTTTGAAAACTGGCTCTCGGGAAAAGGCGCTGTATTAAGACGTCTTGTAAGTGACAGATATCTTTTGATTATAGCGGATGAACATTTAAGAGAATTGGAAAAGGGCAGCTTTTCAATTCTTGATAGTGTGAAAAAAATATCAAAGGGCAATACGGTTCCTGTTACACTGAGTATAGGTATCGCGGCTCACGGAGAAAGTCTTGCTAAAAATTTTAAAGATGCACAGGACGCGGTAAATCTTGCTCTCGGACGAGGCGGTGACCAGGCAATTGTGCGCATAGGAGGAAAAGATACTTATTACGGAAGCAGCAATATAGAGCTTGAGCGTAAAAATAAAGTAAAAGTCCGTATAACAGCTGATATGCTGAAAAATGAAATATTAAAGAGCAGCCG
This sequence comes from Clostridia bacterium, assembly GCA_017464985.1. Next base: position 501 of record JAFTXL010000071.1, read on the forward strand.
TGTATTCGTTATGGGACATTCATCGGGTGATATGGACTCCTTGGGCGCTTCACTTGCCGTATACCGTATAGCTTCTAGAATGAATGTAAAGGCAAACATCATATTGAATTCGTCAAATGTGCAGATCGATACTCTGTACAGTGAGCTTATAAAGAACGAGGAATACCGCGAAGCTTTTATTCACGAGAGTGAAGCTTTAAATCTAGTTGATGAAGATACTCTTATGGTAGTGGTTGATACATTTAAACAGGCACTTACGGAGGCGCCGAGTGTTATTGATGAAACGGAACGTATTGCGGTTATTGACCATCACCGCAAGGGTTCTGATTTTATAGAAAATACCGTATTGAGTTATACGGAGACGTATGCATCGTCTACAAGCGAGATTATGGTAGAAATTCTGTCACATCTTGCGCCGAATATGTCTGTGCCGAAGCTTGAAGCGGAGGCGTTATATGCAGGAATACTTGTTGATACAAAGAACTTTGCCTTTAAGACAGGTAAGAGAACTTTTGAAGCGGCGGCTTTTCTCAGAAGCCAGGGTGTAGATACAGTTGAAGCAAGGAAATATTTCCATCCGGATTTCAACGCATTTTTAAACGTAAGCCGTGTCACGAGCAGTGCTCATATAGTCGAAGGACGTGTTGCAATAGCAACGTGTACTCTTCCTGCCGATCAGGCAAGATTTATTTCGTCTGTATCTGCCGATAAATTGCTTGAGATTGCAGGTGTTGAAGCTTCGTTTGTGCTTGTTCAGGTGGGAAACAACGTAAGCATCAGCGGACGTTCTTTGGGTGATATAAACGTACAGGTTATACTTGAGAATGATAAATTTAAAGGCGGCGGTCATCTTGTTGCTGCAGGCGCGTTTTTAAAGGATATTACGGTTGAGTATGTTGAAAAACAGCTTGAATCGGTTGTGCATGAATATTTAAAAAAATAAATGGGAGTGATTGTATGGAAGTTATATTGAAACAGGACATTAAGGAACTTGGAAAGAAAGATTCATTAGTAAAAGTAAGCGACGGATACGCAAAGAACTATCTTATTCCGCGCGGACTTGCAGTTCCCGCAACTGCCGGAAACATAAATGATATGAAAATCAAACAGAAAGCTCAGGCTGATAAGCAGGCAAGAGAGATTGCGGCCGCAAAAGAAACTGCAGCAAAGATTGATGGAAAGACATTTACTCTTAAAATAAAATGCGGTGAAAACGGAAAACTTTTCGGGGCTGTTTCAAATAAGGATATAGCCGATGTAATAAAAAAAGATCTCGGCATTGTGATTGATAAAAAGAAATTTAATGTGGACGAGCCTATGAAGCAACTCGGTACGTATGATATAAAGGTTCGCGTCATGGCAGGTGTTACTGCTATGATTAAGGTAGTTGTAGCAGCACTTTAACGGAGATTTATATGAGCAGCATTGCAGAAAGAATACCGCCGCATAATATTGACGCGGAGCAAGCTCTTCTGGGAGCGATTTTGATTTCGGAAAATCTAATATACGATGTTGTGGACTTGGTTTGCCCAGATGATTTTTACCGTAATGACCACCGTATGATTTTTGAAAGCATGGCGGAGCTTTTCGGTAAAAATTCGCCTATAAACATTATTACTGTAAGTGATAATCTTTCAAATAAAGGGTTGCTCGACAAGGTGGGCGGTACGCAGTATCTTGCGATGATTGCGGATGAGGTTCCTATTTCGGCAAATGCTGTTTCCTATGCCGGAATCATTGCCGAGAAGTCTGTTCAGAGACGTATTATTACTTCTGCTCAGAATATTGCGAAAGCGGCTTACGAACCGGGCGGTGAGGCAGGCTCTTTGGTTGAGTATGCTGAAAAAGAGATTTTTGAAATTGCTCAGAGAAAGTCAAAGAAGTCGTATGCTCCCATTAGTGATGTTCTTGCAGACGTATATACTGCACTTGAGAGTTTATCCGGTTCAAAAGGTGTTCCCGGTGTTCCGACAGGATTTGTTGACCTTGATAAGCATCTTTCAGGTCTCAGAAATTCTGACCTGATTCTTGTTGCCGCAAGACCGGGTATGGGTAAAACCGCATGGATGCTCAATATAGCGCAATATGCTGCGGTTAAAAAGAAAATACCTGTTGCGGTATTCAACCTTGAGATGTCAAAGGAACAGGTTGCTACACGTATTTTAAGCGGTGAGTCGAATGTTTCAAATGAAAAACTGAGAAGCGGAGAACTTGCTGACAGCGATTGGGCTGACCTTGCGGAGGCAGTAAGTAATCTTTCGGATGCGCCCATATATATAGATGACACGGTTGATGTAAGTATTTCAAGTATTCGCGCAAAGTGCCGTAAACTGAAACTTGAAAAAGATATAAAACTTGTAATAATTGACTATCTGCAGCTTATGCAGGGTTCTCGCAAGGGCGGTGACGGAAACCGTGTGCAGGAGGTTGCTGAGATTTCAAGAGCACTCAAGATTATGGCAAGAGAACTCAATGTTCCTGTTGTCGTAGGTTCGCAGCTCAGCCGTGCCGTTGAAAGCAGACCTGATAAAAGACCGATGCTGTCAGACCTCAGAGAGTCAGGCTCTATTGAACAGGATGCAGATATCGTAATGTTTTTATACCGTGATTATTATTATAACAAAGAAAATCCGCAGTTTAAGAATGTTGCGGAGGTTATTATTGCAAAACACAGAAACGGTTCTACCGGTAAGGTTGAACTGTTCTTTGATGAGGAACATATACGCTTTAAGAATATGGCACACCATCAATAATTAAGTAGGATATATAGCAAATGATGATTCGCGACATAATAAACAGTTTTAACAGGACAATAAAAGAGTATGATATGATACCCGACGGAAGCACCGTTATTGCAGGAGTTTCCGGCGGGGCTGATTCTGTATGTCTGCTTCTTCTTTTGTGCGAGTACAGAGTAAATCACAGATTTAATCTTGTAGCGGCTCATTTTAATCACAAGCTGCGCGGAGCCGAAGCCGATGGTGATGAAAAATTTACCCGTGATCTTTGCGAAACTCTGAAGGTGACTTATGTAGGCGGAGAAGGCGATGTCGCTGCGTTTGCTTCAGGTCACGGTATGGGTACGGAAGAAGCTGCCCGTATAATGCGTTATAATTTCTTCTCAGAAACAGCAAAAAAATACCCGGGAGATATAAAAATAGCTGTCGCGCATAATCAGAATGACCGTGCGGAGACTATTCTCCACAATATTGCAAGAGGTACTTCTATAGAGGGCCTTAAAGGCATATCGCCTGTGCGCGGAAATATTATTCGCCCTCTGCTTAACATAACAAGAGCTGAAACGGAATATATCTGTAATGAATACGGAGTACTTTTCAGAATAGACTCTACAAACAGCGACTGTAAGTATAAAAGAAACAGAATACGGGGAAATGTAATTCCTTATATTGAGCATCAGCTTGGTGCGGATTTTGTGAAGAATATGCTTCGCATGTCTGATTTAGCATCGGAGGATAACCGTTATATAAAAAGTATGACAGAAAAAGCTTATGGCGCTATGGTTCGCGAGACTCAGTATAAAAAGAGAAAAAGCAATAAAATTGAGATAAACGTTTCTCCTTTTGAAAAAGAGGAAAAAGTTATTCAGGCACGAATCGTGAGAATGGCTATTTCTTCAATAAAGGGGAAGGACGGCAAATTGCTTTTCCCGGAGGGAACCGGGCTTGGTTTTGTGACAACGGAACGTGTGAGAAAATATATCCTTTGCAGAAAGACGGGAGGATATATAGAAATAGGAAAGGGTGCGGTGTGCCGTTTCAGCTACGGAAAGGCTGTGCTGTCTGTAGAAAATAAGAAAAAAGATGAAATTTCGTTAAGTAACAAAAAAAACGATACCGGAATTCCGGACGAAGAGTTGCTGTCAAGTTTAAAAGATATGTGCGAAACTGCCGAAAACAGCAGAGAGACTGCGCAGACACAGCTTATGACGGATGTTAACGGAAATATTTACATCACGGAAATTGAAGTTATTCCGGCGGCTGATTTTTCAAAAATATCGGGATTGTTCAATGATAATACACATGTATGTTTTGACAGCGCTGCGTTTTTTAAATACTGCGAAAAAAACGGAACGCCTGTTATAAGAGGCAGAATGTCGGGCGATGAATTTAGCGCATTCGGTATGAAAGGGACAAAACGTTTGAACAGATTGTTAATAGATTGCAAAGTGCCTGTTGATAAAAGAGATTCTGTTCCTGTTCTTGCGTCGGGAAATAAAATTTTATGGGTGTATAATATTAGAAGAAGTAATATTGCCCCTGTTCAAAATGAAAGCAGAAATGTTATAATAATAACCTTAAAGTCTTTCGGCAGTGAAAACTTGATGGAATGATGTTTAGTGTTGGCTTTATTTAGAAATAATAAAAATTATGCGGAGGATAAGTCGTGTATAAAGATATTGAAAAAGTTTTAGTAAGTAAAGAAGAAATTGAGCAGATGACAGCGGCTTTGGGAGAGCAGATCAGTAAAGACTACGAGGGCAAAGAACTTGTGGTAATCAGCGCACTCAAGGGAGGTGCGATTTTTACATCGGATCTTATCCGGAAGATAAGAATTCCGCTTGAGGTTGATTTTATTGCTGTTTCAAGCTACGGAAACGGTACTGAGTCATCAGGCGTTGTAAAGATAAAAAAGGATACTGATATAAGTTTTGAGAATAAGCATGTTCTTATAGTTGAGGATATTGTTGATTCAGGAAATACACTTAGCTGTTTGAAAAAGCTTTTTGCTGAAAGAAATGCGCTCAGTGTAAAGATATGTACAGCCTTTGATAAACCTGAAAGACGCGAGGCGAAGGATTTGGTTGTAGAATATGTCGGAAAAGTTATTGAAAATGAATTTGTGGTAGGCTACGGACTTGACTACCAGGAAAAGATGAGAAATTTACCGGAGCTTTGTGTGCTGAAACGCTCTGTGTATGAAAAGAACTAAGCACAGGAGGATAAAATATTGAAAGTATTTAAAAGTCTGTCTTTTTATTTAGTAATTATTGCAATCATAATAGTCATAGCAACAATTATACAGTCATTTGCAGGAGCAGAGACTTTGCTCTACAACGAATTGATTGAGCAGATTCACGACGGAAATTTCAAATCGGTGGTTCTCGAAGAAGATAAGGCAACGGTATTGCTGAAAAATGATGCAACAATAACACGTCTTGACAGTTCGGGCACTCAGCAGGAGGTCAAGCTTGAGGCTTCATCAACATACGAGGTTTCCATACTTTCTCCGGAGGAGTTTCAGGCGTATATAACAACATTGCTTGAAGCGTCTGAGGACGAAACTTTTGAATTTGATAATAAAGTCAGCAGTGTTCCATTCTGGGTTACGATTATTCCTTACATCTTGATGTTTGTAATTTTTGCTTTCTTCCTGTTTATATTCCTTAATCAGGGCAACGGAGGTTCCGGAAAAGCAATGAATTTTGGCAGAAGCCGCGCTAAAATGTATACATCGAGTAAAATCAAATTTGAGGATGTTGCTGGCGCTGATGAGGAAAAAGAGGAAATGGCAGAGCTTGTCAGCTTCCTGAAAGACCCGAAAAAATATACTGATTTAGGAGCGAGGATTCCTAAAGGAGTCCTTATGGTAGGTCCTCCGGGAACAGGTAAAACATATCTTGCGAAAGCTATTGCAGGCGAAGCGGGTGTTCCGTTCTTCTCAATAAGCGGTTCGGATTTTGTTGAAATGTATGTCGGTGTAGGTGCGTCACGAGTACGTGATTTGTTTGAACAGGCAAAGAAAAACTCACCGTGTATCATATTCATTGATGAAATAGATGCTGTAGGACGCCATAGAGGCGCAGGTCTCGGCGGCGGACACGACGAACGTGAGCAGACGCTGAATCAACTCCTTGTAGAAATGGACGGTTTTGCGATACATGAGAGCATTATTGTTATTGCCGCTACAAACAGGCCCGATATACTTGATCCGGCTCTTACAAGACCCGGCCGTTTTGATAGAAAGATAACTGTAGGATATCCTGACATTAAAGCAAGAGAACTTATGCTCGGCGTTCATGCTAAGAATAAGCCGATTGCAAAAGATGTAAGTCTGCTTGACGTTGCAAAAAACACAGTAGGTTTTACTGCCGCGGATCTTGAAAATCTTATGAACGAATCTGCTCTGCTTGCGGCGCGTGATGACTCAAAAGAAATCACAGGTGAGCATATAAAAGAGGCCACTTTCAGAGTCATCGTCGGTCCTGAAAAACGAAGCCGTGTGATGAATGATTTTGATAAGAAAATTACGGCATATCATGAAGCCGGTCATGCTATCACCGTTAAGATTGCGTCTAAGACGCAGAAAGTTGACAGAATATCCATTATCCCTGCGGGTATGGCAGGCGGATATACCGCGTCAAGACCTGATGAGGATACTTCTTACATGACAAAGTCGCAGCTTTTCTCTGAAATAGTTGTTGATCTCGGAGGAAAAGCTGCCGAAGAGATTATTATGGGCGAGGTAAGCACAGGCGCTTCTTCTGACTTGCAGAAAGCAAACTCTATTGCGATGAAGATGGTTACAAAATACGGTATGAGCGATATTGTCGGAAACCGTATAATTGAGCAGGGAAGCGATGAAGTATTTATCGGCAGAGAGTACGGTCACAAGAGTACACTCAGTGAATCCTTGGCATCTGTTGTTGACAGTGAAGTTAAAAAGATAATCGATGCAGCATACGAAGAGGCGAAACGTATACTGAACGAAAATATTGACAAACTTAATAAAGTCGCGGAGCTTCTCATTTCACAGGAGAAAATTGAGGGCGATGAGTTTGAAGCTCTCATGACAGAATAATATATTTGTATTTACTTTTTGTATACGCACCTTTTACGGATTTTGACACATATCATATCAGTAGGAGGTGCGTACGTTATGGTAGAAGCAATAAATTTATTATTTATAATAGGAGTAACGGCATTTATTGTATCTATGAATTTATGTGTCGTTATAGGTGCGCTGCAGGTGCGTCTGCGGCACTGATACATAATTGATAATTTATGCAGTTTATTCGGAGGAAGTTTATTTTGGAAATTCGGGGAACAGTAGAAGACATCATATATGAAAACGAAGAAAGCGGATTTAAGATATGTTATGTACGCTGCGGTGATGAATATATTACCGTGAAAGGTATTTTCCCGTTTCTTAATGTAGGAGAACAGATAGCGGCTGCCGGCAGATGGGAAAAGCACCGTGATTATGGTGAACAGTTTGTTGCAGAGACTTATGAGAAATTTCTGCCGGCAGCCGCTGAAGATATAAAAGGGTTTCTGTCATCGGGTCTTATCGACGGAGTCGGCCCGAAAACCGCAGGACTTTTGGTTGCTGCTTTCGGTGATCGCACTTTAGATGTAATAATGAATGAACCGGGCCGAATAGAAGATGTCAGAGGTATCAGCCACAATAAAGCTGTGAAAATAAGAGAGGCAGTACTTGAACACAGTGAGACAAGCAGCATTGTAATGTTTTTTAATAAGTTCGGAATAGGGACAAGCTGCGCTCTTAGCGTGTATAAAACTTTCGGAAAAGAGTCATTATCGATTGCCGGAGATAATCCTTACAAAATCTCTTCACAGGTAAGAGGTTTCAGCTTTAAAATGGCGGACAAGATAGCTATGTCTGTTGGGATTCCTTATGATTCATATAACAGAGTGTGCGCATGTATTATATACAGACTTGAATGTTCTTACGGAGAGGGTCACACTTTTTTACCGGCAGATGTTTTGCTGCGTGATGTATGCGATTATACAAATTGCTCCGCCGCCTGCGCTGAGGAGAGCTTAAACATTCTTGCAGATAATGACGAGACTGTATGTGTTACAGGCGAGTACGGAAGGCATATATATCTGAAATATATGTACAATTATGAGAGGTTTATTGATGAGAAACTGAAAAGTCTTTCTGAAATATCTTTTAAAATAAGCAGCAGAACTTTCAACGATGCTGTAAAATCTTTTGAAAACAGCTCGGGATTTGTCCTTGACGATAAACAGAAAGATGCTGTCCGCGCCGCAGGAGAAAACGGAGTTCTGATAATTACCGGCGGCCCGGGTACCGGTAAAACTACTATTATAAAATCAATAATACATATGCTTGAGGTTGACGGCAAAAAATGTCTGCTTGCAGCGCCCACGGGACGTGCCGCAAAGCGTATGGCAAATGCGTGCGGAAAGGACGCAAAGACGATTCATCGTCTTCTTGAAATGGATTATTCAATAAATGATGGCGAAGACGGCAGTGTAAGAGACAACCGCGCTGTTTCGTTTAAGAAAAATGAAAAATCTCCTCTTGAAGCAGATGCTGTAATTATAGATGAGGTATCTATGGTTGATACTGTCTTAATGTACCATTTGCTTCGCGCAATAAAGCGAAAAACAAGGCTTATCCTTGTAGGAGACCGCGACCAGCTTCCGTCTGTCGGCCCCGGAAAAGTGCTTCGCGACCTGATAGAAACAGAAAGCTATAAGGCTATAACGCTAGATGAGATTTACCGTCAGGAGTCAGATAGTCTCATAGCCGTAAATGCGCATAAGATAAATACAGGATTTATGCCTGATTTTAATGTTGCCGATAAGGATTTCTTCCTGATAAGAACGCAAAATCCTACAGCATGTGCTGAGACGGTAAAAAAACTTTGCTCCGTCCGCCTCCCGAAAGCGTACGGTATAAATCCAATGACGGATATACAGGTGATTATTCCTACAAAAAAGGGCGTATGCGGTGTTGTAAACATAAATAAGGAATTGCAGTCCTGCCTCAATCCGCCGTCTGATATTAAGGCTGAAGCTACTCTTCACGGTGTTGTATTCCGTGAGGGTGACAGGGTGATGCAGATAAAGAACAATTATGAAACAGAGTGGGAAGATCTGTATGATCCGTCTGTTAAAGGCAGCGGTATTTTCAACGGTGAGATGGGAATTCTTACAAGACTTGATGTGAAAAACAGAGAGGCGTCTGTTGTTTTTGATGATAACAGGCTTGTTGTATATGATTTTGCTCATATGACGGATGTTGAGCATTGTTATGCTGTAACTGTTCACAAAAGCCAGGGGAGTGAATTTGATTACTGTGTTATACCTGTCATCGAGGGAGCGCCTATGCTTATGACAAGAAATCTTCTCTATACGGCGATTACGCGCGCAAAGAAAATGGTTGTGCTTGTCGGCACTGAAAAATGTATAAAGAGCATGATAGACAACAATTCTGAGGTATTTCGTTATACGGGGTTGGGGAAGCAGGGGGAGAGCTGAACCGGACAGAACTATTTTGTCACTTTCGTTCGTGAAAAAACAAGTGAGGAATTTCAATGGCAATAATTTCTAATATTAAAATCAATGTAAATTATACTGAAAAGCAGCTGATTGCAAAGATTGCAAGGGCTGCAGGAGTGAAAGATAACAGTATATTATCGTACAAGATAGTCAAGCGCTCAGTCGATGCGCGTGATAAAAACAATGTCTGCTTTGTAATGGCTGTTGACGCAGTTATAAAGGGTATGGTGGAGAATGACGATGAAGAAACGGCAAATGCCGTTTCTTGTGATGCGGTTGCAGAAACGGGTGAAGCGGTTTGTGCCGTTTCGGCTGTTGCCGAAAAATTGGTGAAACTGCGGCAGGCTGCTGCGAAATCATCGTGTTTACGGCCTGTAGTAGTCGGCAGCGGTCCTGCCGGCCTCTTTGCTGCGCTTGAGCTTGCAGAGGCCGGCTTGCCGCCGCTTCTGATAGAGCGCGGCGGCAGCGTCGATACGCGCCGCAAGGCAGTTGATTTCTTCAGAAAAACAGGCATATTGGATACAGAGTCAAATGTACAGTTCGGTGAGGGCGGCGCGGGCACATTTTCAGACGGAAAACTGCATACGGGAATAAACGACAGACGGTGCCGTTATGTGCTGGAGCAGTTTTATAAAGCGGGAGCACCTGAGGAAATATTATGGCAGGCAAAGCCGCATATCG
>JAFTXL010000072.1 GCA_017464985.1 Clostridia bacterium
CCGTTTGCGTTATCTCTTTTGGAAATGATATCTGACATTATCCAAAGTAACGTGATTTAAGAAACCTGGGGTTTTATATGATGTATTTAAGTGTTGTATCAACTGAAAATATTGTTTCCGGTTACACCGATGAACTAAATGCTATTGAATCTCAGCTTCAGAATGTGGAAACAGCCGGCGGAGAAATAAATGCGTCGCAGTTACTCAGCGATGCGCTAAACGGTGAATTTAATTTAAGTCCTCTTGGTGTGGCGGCGGCTGTGCTGAAAGAATTGATGTCATATTTAACTGATAACATGGAAATTGTGCTGACATTACTTGTTATAGCGCTTGTATCATCATTTATGTTTGTTTTTTGCAGTCAGAAAAGTAGTTTAACAGAAATTGGAAACAGTGCAGCAGGAATTATTACAGCAGTATTTATTGCGTCATTTTTTGTACAGACTGTCGTCTTTACGGCTGATTCGGCAGAAGGCATGGAATCAGTCATGCTGTCTGTTTTACCTTTGCTTGCGGCGCTTGGGCTGAGCAAAGGAAGTACGGTTTTTGTATTATGTGCGCAATGTGTTTCTTTAGCGATTTCATATGTATTTATTCCTCTTGCTGCTGTTTACGGTGCGCTCGGGTTTGCTGAACCGTTAACGGACAAGTTTCCCGTCAAAGAACTTCGTGTAAGTGTAAAAAGTTTTTTTACGTGGGGACTTGGTCTTACAATGACAATTTTTTCATGTATAACAGCTATTACAGGCGCAGTTGTGTCTCAGTTTGCGGGAGTAACAGGGAAAACTGTAAAATATGCAGGAAATTTAGTTCCGTTCGTCGGTTCTTATCTTTCTGAGTCAGCTGATTTGGTGTTTTCGGGAATAAACGCGCTGAGAAGCGCTTCGGGAATAGGTGCCTCGGCGGCTGTTTTTATAACAGGAATATCTCCGTTTCTAAAACTGCTGGCATATGTGACGGTTTTACGTATTGCTTCATTTTTTATAAGACCTTTTGCGGCAAGCTCTATGCGCAGTGTTGTAGATAATACTTCAGAAGCAGTAACCATGCTGATGGGAATGACCGCGCTTATGGGAGCGTTTTTTATAATAAATATAGCTGTATTTACTTCTATACGTTTCGGAGGATAAAGGAGAGTGATATTTTGTCTGCGTGGATTTACGGCATAGTAGCAGCCGGATTTGTTATGACTTTTGTTCTCAGAATACTGCCCGAAAATTCTGTGAAGCGCGCAGTATCTCTTGCGTTCGGAATAATTTTTCTTCTGGTAACAGCAGCGCCCATCGGAAAACTTTTTATCAATAATTCGGCAAGTTTTAATCTTTCTGAGTATTTTGAGGCTAATTTATCCGGTTTAGATGAAGAGGATTCACAGGATTATATAGATGAAGTTATAAGTACATATTGTGCAAGTACAGAAAATGCTGTTGAGGAACAGATATATGAAAAAACCGGATATGCATGCGATGTTGTTCTTTCGGTAAACAGTGATGTTAAATCAGACAGTTTCGGAAACATCATTTCAGTATCTTGCAGAGTTGTTTCGTTAGAGAAAAAAAACAGCGATGTACCGTATGATGAAAACAGCATAATAACAAGTATTCCGCTTATTGAGGATATCGTAATATCTATCGGCGGTAAGGAAGGAGAGAATGAACAGAACGTCACTACCGATGATATATTGGCTGTCATAAGTGAAATGCTTGGAGTGACAGCAGAAATGTGTACATTCACAATTTAAAATATTTTTTTGGGGGTATCGGTTTGTCAAAAGAGTTTGGAAAATATTGCGGATATTTAAAAAAGCATAAGACAGAATGTGTTGTTCTTGTGATAGGTATTGTGCTTATGGTCGTTTCCGGAATAATTGAAAGTAGTATTTCCGCAGAAAAAAATGAAGAAAGTGTAAGTTACAAATATACTGACAATGCTGCAGTATCAGCGGCAGAAGAAAATGTTGCTATATTAAATTATGCGGATGCTGAGGCTGAGCGGCTGGAGACATTTTTGAAAACAATAGAGGGAGTGGGCGATGCTGATGTGATTATATATGTTGATACATCATTTAAAACAGTAAACGCCACTGAGGAAAGTGTAAGTAATTCATCAATCGATGAATCTGATTCGAACGGCGGCACGCGGAGCAGCGTAACATGTGATGAATCGGTAACATACAAAGTAATCAAAGACAGCAGCGGTAATGAAAGTGTGGTGCCTGTGTATACGGAATATCCTGAGATTATAGGTGTTGTTGTGTCTGCGGACGGAGCAGAAAGCGGTGTTACAAAAGAAAAAATACTGAACGCCGTAAAGGCGTTATACGGAGTTCCTGCTCATAAAGTTGAGGTGTTTGAGAAAGGTGAGAATTGAGTTATTTCAGGAATTATTCTGAGTATGTGACATATATATATACAAGTCTTATTTATGAAAGGTTGTGTTTTGTGTGAGTTTGAAAACAAAAAGAATTATAGCGTTATGTGTTTGCTGCTTATTGCTTGCAGCAGCAATTTACCAGAATGTACATAGCAGAAGCGGAAGTGACAATGAGGAAGTGGTAAACAGTGACAGCAGTGAAGCTGAGGAAGTGATTTTTGTACAGGATTACAATAATCAGGAGGTCGGAAACGATGCTGAAAGCGAAAGTACTGCCGAGGAATTGTCTGATACAGAGGAGACAGGCGTGAAGTGTGACAATGCTCTTGATTATATTGCCGAGCTGAGAATTGAACGCGAAGTATTGAGAAGCACCGAGGCTGAGGAATGTATGACAATTATCGAAGATACAACTGCAAGCGACGGCGCAAAAGAAACTGCGCAGGAAACAGTTGATTCAATAAGTACCATGACAGAAATAGAGGATTCTTTGGAAAGCGCAATAAAAAGCAGGGGATATGAAGATGTATTTGTTGTTTATGATGATGAGGGAAGTATTGATGTAACGGTAATTGCGAAAAACATGACTGAAGACGAAGTTAATTCTATTGCAGAAATTGTACATACCGAGTCAGGTATTTCTGAAGAGTATATGTCGGTATGCAGTGTTTATTAACAGAGCAATCGCATGAAACCTTTTGCTAAGAAAAGAGTTATTTTGCTGCGGGATCTCGGGTTACCGGAAATTTTTAGTGAATAATATTTTCTTGTAATTGCCCGGGTTTATTAAGAATTGACCTTGTAATTTGGTAATGTTATAATCTCCTTGTTTAATAATCGATTGAACAGGGAGGTTTTTATGTCTGAAGCCGAAACTGAATTTGAAGAAAAGAGTGCGGAAGATGAGGATCTTCGCATAACTGATGAATCTATCGCAATAGTTGCGGGTGTAGCGGCTACGGAGGTCAAAGATGTTGCGCGTATGAGCAGCGGATTTGCCGGCGGTATTGCGGAAGCACTCGGCAGAAGGAATCTCTCAAAGGGTGTTAAGGTTGAAACTGTCAGCGGCGAAATCGTCATTGATTTGTTTGTAGTAGTTAATTACGGAAAGCGGCTTTCTGATATTGCCTGGGAAATTCAGGAGCATGTAAAAGAAAGTGTAGAAAGACTTACCGGAGTTGTCATATCTGCCGTTAATATTCATATTCAGGGAATTGAATTTCCAGATAAAAAAAAGACAGAAGCGCCGCGTAAAGAAAACACGCCGGCAAGGGAAGAACATACGCAGATTGTCAGGACGCGTGATATGTCTGTTTTTCAGTATTTTGATGACGGAAGCGACGAACTTTCGGATGATGAATGATATACTCTTTAGTGAGGTGGATTTTAAATGAATTTGTTTTTTAGAATACTTGTAGCTATTTATTCGTTGATGTGTACGCTGATATTTGGCATTATTATGATTTCTCCTTTCGGAAATAAAGAGCTTATGTCGGTTATATTGGATTATCTGAATATAACGTGTTATCAGTCGAACCGTTATGATGTCGCTATTTTTATTGTCGGACTTGTTTTCTTTATAATAAATATCGTTGTTTTGACTTCCGGATTCAAAATGAAACGGAGCACGCGGTATATATGTGTTCAGAACGAAAACGGTATTATCCGAATTTCATCAAACTCAATTGAGAACATCGCACTTGACTTATCAAAGAGATTTCAGGGAGTAAAAGATGCAAAGGCAAAGGTGAATTTTATTGATAAGCAGGTTGAAATTTCAATAAAACTTACAGTAGCAACCGATGTGAATGTACCTTCTTTGTGCAAGAGTATCCAGGAGCGTGTAAAAGACTCTGTAGAGGCGTCTATGGAAATAAAGGTAAAAGAAATAGGTGTTAGTGTAGAAGGCGTTCACGCGGTTCAGAATTGATGAAAGGCAGCTGTCGGTTATGTTTAGAAGATTATACAAATTTTACAGAACGCATTATTACGGCGTAAATGGTGCCATTATAGGGCTCTTGGTTGGATTGTCTTTTGTTTTTATCGGACCTTTTCAGACTATCTTTATAGCACTGTGTATATTCGCGGGTTATTGGTTGGGTAAAAAACTACAGAAGGATAAAGATTTTATCCGTAAACTTTTGGATAAAATTCTCCCTCCCGGGTCGTACCGATGATGTGTTTACGGCAATATAATTTGGTGATATAATATTTTGATATGAATTTATTGGAGGATTATAAATGAGTAGGCGTGAAGCAAGAACAGCAGCAGTAAAAATTATATTTGAGTATTCCTTTTCCGGCGGTGACAGCAGTCCGTCTTCTGTTGATGCAATTATTAATGATTATATGGAGAATCTTGATGACAGCAAAGGCGGTGCGTCTGAAGAATATATATATCTTTGTGATGTGGTAAGAGGTACAATCTCACATATCAGTGAAATCGACGGTTTGATTTCCGCTTGCTCAAAGGATTGGTCTATTGAGCGTTTGTGCAGAACTGATCTTTCTATATTGCGTGTTGCAGTGTATGAGATAAAGTACCGTGATGACATACCGGATAGTGTTTCTATAAACGAAGCTGTTGAGCTTGCTAAAAAGTATTGCGAAGATGACTCGCCGAGCTTTATTAACGGTGTGCTCGGCGGTGTATATAAAATGTGTAAAATGTGATGTTTGATGGTCGTTTATAAAAAGCATGAGGCGCTTGTGCAGAGCACAAGCGCCTC
>JAFTXL010000073.1 GCA_017464985.1 Clostridia bacterium
CCAAAACACCTTGACATCAGAAATTCGTTTCTTGCGGCTATTTATGATACCTCTCCCCGCTGTTAATCTTCATCGCCCTGTAAATCTGCTCACTTATAATAAGCCTTGCCATTTGGTGAGTAAACGTCATCTTTGACATACATATCGAAGCATCAGCGCGGCTTATAACTCTTCTGTCAAGACCGTCAGACCCACCGATTATAAAAACAAAATGCGACTCACCCTGAACAGTACGGCTGCTTATCATTTCCGCAAGGTCTGTAGAGCTTATCATCTTGCCCTTTAAATCAAGAGCCACAACATACGCACCTGACGGAATCAATCGCAAAAGCTCATCGCCCTCTTTTTCCACAGTCGCGCACTCAGGAGCTTCTGTAACAGAAAATTTACAATATTTAGTAAGCCGCAAAGCATAGTCAGCCACAGCCTCTTTCATATATTTTTCTTTCAGTTTGCCGACAGCAAGAATTGTAACTTTCATCATAGCTCTATTACCTCGCTTACAGAATCTCTTTGCGCAACCGATAGATAAAAATTATTTTCCATGTTGAAACCGTTTGATAAAAGTTCTGCTCTGGAGGTTTCAAACGCAAGCTGGGGAAAATTGTTCTCTTTGCTCAAATGACCGAGAACAAAGTATTTTGTACCCTGTGTCGCAAGCTCTGTAACAAGAGATGCGGCACTTTCATTTGAAAGATGTCCTTTTTCGCCCAATATACGTCTTTTTAAATGCATTGGATATTTTCCGAATTTAAGCATTTCAATATCATGGTTTGACTCAAGAAGCACAAGTTCACTGCCCGAAACGCTCTTACGGACATCTTCGGTGACATAGCCCATATCTGTTGCAACAGATATTTTATGCTCACCGCATGTAACCGTATATGCAACAGGTGCCGCAGCATCGTGTGGAACCGAAAACGACGATATGCAAAAATCACCGATTTCAAACCCCGTGCCGGTAATTATTACGCGGCGATTGACCTCAGGAAATTTGCCTAAAAGCTTTTCACGGTCCATCGCCGCCCATGTGCCTTCATTCGCAAAAACAGGTATATTAAAGCGTCTGCTTAATATACCTGCACCTGCTACATGGTCACTATGTTCATGTGTTATAAGAATCGCTTTAACACTGTGAACATCCTCGCCGATATTCTGCAAAGCCCTCTCTATACGCGTTCCACTCACACCGGCATCTATAAGAATATTTGAATCATTTCCGTTTCCTACAAATATGCAGTTTCCGCTGCTTCCGCTGTAAAGACTGCAAAACTTCATCAGATTATATATGCTCCTCTTCGTCTACTTCAACGCGCGCAATCCGCGCACCAATTGCGGTGAGTTTTCCCTCAAGGTCGCAATATCCTCTATCTATATATTTAACATTAAGTATATCGGTCTTTCCTGCCGCAGCAAGCGCGGCAATTACAAAAGCTGCTCCCGCACGGAGATCAGGACATTTCACCGATGTGCCTTTATAATGCTTGCCTCCGCTGATAATAGCAGAACGTCCAGCAAGCTTTATATCTGCACCCATTCTGCAAAGCTCCGATACATACTGGAATCTCGACTCCCAGACATCCTCGCGAACATTGCTTTCTCCCTCTGCAATCGCAAGAAGCGCAACTATCTGAGGCTGTAAATCTGTCGGGAATCCGGGATAGGGCATCGTCTTCACATTAACTGCCTTTATCATTCCTTTATTAAATACACGTATAGAATCTTCATTTTCAGCTATACCTACATTCATCTCCTGAAGCTTAGCAGAAAGCGCCTCCATGTGTCTCGGTATAACATTTTTTACAGTGACATCGCCGCCCGTAGCCGCCGCAGCTATCATATATGTACCTGCTTCTATCTGATCAGGAATAATACTGTATACACTGCCACCAGGAAGACTGCTTACACCTTTAATTTTTATAACATTTGTGCCCGCACCTCTTATGTTTGCTCCCATGGAGTTCAGGAAGTTCGCAACATCAACGACATGAGGCTCTCTTGCACAATTCTCTATAATAGTAGTACCTGCGGCTTTACATGCAGCAAGCATAAGGTTTATGGTTGCGCCGACAGATACAACATCCATATAAATATTAGTACCTACAAGACCATGCAGAGCATGGGCCTTAACCATACCGTATTCCTCCAAAAGCTTTGCGCCAAGAGCGCTAAACCCTTTCAAATGCTGGTCAATCGGACGCAATCCGAAATTACATCCGCCGGGGAGAGCAACCTCCGCATGTCCGCATCTGCCAAGAAGCGCTCCGATAAAATAATACGAGCCGCGAAGTCTGCTTATACGGTCATTTGCCGCAACATAAGTGTTTACCCCTGTAGGGTCTATTCTTACAACATCTCCATCACGCTCACATTTAGCGCCGAGAGATGTCAATATTTCAAGAATCAATCTGATATCCGTTACATCAGGAACATTTTCAATAACGCACGGACTGTCAACAAGCAGTACGGCAGGTAAAATACCTACTGCCGCGTTTTTGCTTCCGCTTACCGTAACTTCTCCTGTAAGCGGAATACCGCCCTCAATTGTTAACTTTTTCAAAACAACACCTGCTTTATATATATTAAAACTGATTAAATTTCACATAACGGTAAAACAGCGTTCAGAAAATAAAGCTGTTTTAACTCCATTAGTATATCACAGAGCAATTATGTTCTGCAATAATCGAAACATCGCGATTCAAGGCAAACAGATGAAAAAGCATAAATTTTTCATCTGTTTGCCTTGCGGCACATTACGTACGTCACACAAGTTTTGCGGTCACTGCGCACCAACCGCGTTCTCTTTGAACTTCTATTATCTCAAATCCGTTTTTCTTAAGACCTTCTGCGACATCATCATATCTTATATCAATAATTCCCGACATAATGAAAATTCCGTCGTCCGAAAGAAGCTTTGTGGCAGCAGGCATAAGTGTGAGAATAATATCGGCGACAATATTTGCGGTTATCATATCATATTTACCAGAAATATCATCAGCAAGATTTCCGCATTTTACGTTAAATCTGTCGCCCACACCGTTTATCCTCGCATTCTCAGCCGCAACCTTTACCGACAATGCATCAATATCAACACCTGTTACATCCTCCGCGCCAAGCAAAAGTGCCGCGATGCCTAAAATACCGCTGCCGGTGCCGACATCAAGCACCTTTGTGTCCTTTGTTATGTACTTTTCTATAAGCTCCATGCAAAGCTTTGTTGTCTCATGCTGTCCGGAACCAAATGCCATGCCGGGGTCAATGATGAGCTTTGTTCTGCCCTCATCCTCCTCGGGAAGATTATCAAGTTCCCATGTCGGGCAAAGCAAAATTTTGCTTCCTACTTTCATTGGTTTAAAATATTTTTTCCAATTATTCGCCCAGTCTTCTTCTTTCACATTCCCTGTATCAATTTCATACGGAATAGCTTCGGCATCCATACGGGCAGTAAGGAACGCAGCCGCTTCAGCAGGATTTTCTTCAGGACTTATATATATATGCACAAGAGCAACAGTTTTATCCTTTGCCAAAAGCTCACTATCTATTACCTCTGTCGGGCCGAACTGCCTTATATCACTTTCAAATGTAGAATAGTCCTCTATATAAACACCTCTTGAAACAACCATCTGTGCAATTGCAGCAACAGTGTCTGCGTCTTTTGATGAAACTTTTATGATAATATCTGTCCAGTCCATTATTCTTATCTCCTCTAAACAACTTGAATACATTGTATATAATTATACTGCCAAACGCGGTCAGGTTACAAGTCTATGTTTTCAGTTCAACGCATCGCGGTGTGTAATGGTACAATTGATTGTGGACAGTAAATAAAAAAATAAATGACTCGATTGTGATATAATGCTTTCGACAAAAAAACAAAACAAAGGAGTCATTTATGGATCAGCTTATAGCATTGGAAGCAAAGCATCGTCAACGGGTTATTAGGTATGCAGAAAAGAACGGAGTAACAAGGGCAGCTGATCGTTTTCACTGTTGCAGGCAGGCTATTTACAATTGGATGAACCGGTATGACGGAAAATTATAGAAAAGTTTAGTCGAAAAAAGCCATAGACCTAAAAGTCATCCGAGGCAGCACACAGAAAAAGCCAAACGCAAAGGACGTAAGCCGAAAGAATATAAAAGAGCCGAATTTCCGGGGCAAAAGGTGCAGGTAGATGTAAAATATGTACCAAGTTACTGTGTATCAAACGGACAGAAATACTATCAATATACAGCAGTTGATAAGTGTACAAGATATACGTTTCGTGAAATATATGATGAACACAGTACATACAGTTCAGTCGATTTTCTGTGCAAATTGATACGGTATTTTCCTTTTAGAA
>JAFTXL010000074.1 GCA_017464985.1 Clostridia bacterium
AACTCGGAGTAGAACCTGTAGATGAGCCTAAGTACGATTTGCTCGAAATTGGCAAAGGCAAGCTTGTTTTTACTGCTGAGGTTTATGTAAAACCTGAAGTAGTTCTCGGCGAGTATAAAGGATTGGAAATCAAAGCTCAGAGTTCAGAAGTTACTGACGAAGAGATTGATAACGAAATCAAGAGAGTTGAGGACAGCAATGCCCGTATTGTAAATATTGAAGACAGAACTGCTCAGCTCGGTGATACAGTTGACATTGATTTCAAAGGATTGCTTGACGGAGAGCCTTTTGACGGAGGCACGGCTGAAGGACATTCGCTTGAACTCGGTTCAGGTCAGTTTATTCCCGGATTTGAGGATCAGCTTGTTGGTGTAGGTGTAGGTGATGAAGTAAATGTAAATGTTACATTTCCTGAGGATTACCATGCAGAAGAGCTGAAAGGCAAGCCTGTTGTATTTGAAGTAAAAGTAAATGCTATCAAATGCAAGGAACTTCCTGAGATAAATGATGAATTTGCTTCGGATGTAAGTGAATTCGAGACTCTTGACGAATATAAAGCTGATTTGAAGGCAAAAATGTCTGAGAAAAAAGCTGCCGACGCAAAGCAGGCCATGGAAAATGAAGTAGTCGAAAAAGCTGCGGCTAATGCTGAAATTGATATTCCTGCATGTATGATTGAAAGAAAAATGGATTCAATGCTTGATAGATATAAAAATATGGTTGCTCAGCAGATTGGAATTCCTTTTGAACAGTATATTGCAATGTGCGGTCTTACGATTGACGGAATGAAAGAGGATATGAAGCCTGCAGCAGAGAAGAACGTAAAAGAAAGTCTTGTTCTCGAAGCAATTGCAAAGGCTGAAGATATTAAGGCAACAGACGAGCAGATTGACGCTAAAATCGCGGAACTTGCTGAGCAGTATAAGATGTCTTTGGACGAGCTGAAAGAAAGAGTAACAGACAGCGATAGAGCATATTTTGCGGACGAGGTTGCGGCAGAACTCACAATCAGCTTCTTGCTTGACAGCGCTGTAAAGGCATAGTATTATCCTTGATATTGAAAGGGGGCGTATTTATATGCCATTAGTACCGTATGTTGTAGAGCAGACAAGTCGCGGAGAAAGATCATACGATATCTATTCGAGACTTTTGAATGACAGAATCATTGTTTTAAGTGATCAGGTTGATGATACTACTGCCAGTCTTGTGGTTGCGCAGCTGCTGTTCCTAGAATCTGAAAATCCGGGCAAGGATATTCAGTTTTTTATAAACAGTCCTGGAGGAAGCATATCATCGGGTATGGCGATATACGATACAATGAAATTTATTAAATGTGATGTGTCTACTATCTGTGTAGGCCGCGCCGCAAGTATGGGTGCGTTCTTGCTTGCCGCAGGTACAAAGGGTAAGCGTCTCGCTCTTCCGAACAGTGAGATTATGATTCATCAGCCTTTGGGCGGTATAAAGGGTCAGGCTACTGATGTGAAAATTGCAGCTGAACATATAGTGAGAACAAAAGAAAAGATGAACCGTATGCTTAGCGAACTCACAGGACAGCCGTATGAGAAAATTGTTGTTGATACAGACCGTGATAATTATATGTCGGCTAAGGAAGCGATGGAGTACGGCCTTATAGACAGAGTTATAGAAAAAAGAGATTGATCATAACATTATTGACAGCAGCAATCTGTGCTTTCGCGCGGGTTGCTGTTTGGTATGTTTGTAAAGAAAGGAGAGATATGTGCTTACGCGCATATCGATTGTGTAATGCCTAAATTTGATGAAAGTCAGATAAGATGTTCTTTTTGCGGAAAAAATGAGCAACAGGTAATAAGATTGATTGCAGGTCCCGGTGTATGTATTTGCGATGAATGTGTGGACTTGTGCTGTGATATATTGTACGAAGAATTTGGTGATGATGACGAAAAGTCGATTTCTGACGGTATCAGCGGTGATGTAAGACTTTTAAAGCCGGCTGAGATAAAAAAAGCTTTAGATGAATACGTAATCGGTCAGGATGCGGCTAAAAAGGCTCTTGCGGTTGCAGTATATAACCATTACAAACGTATAGAGGACAGCATAGAGTTAAAAGAAGCAAAAGAAAAGAAAAAATCATCAGAGAGAGATTCCGAGAATGAATTTGAGAATCCGCTTGCCGGAGTAGAGCTTTCGAAAAGTAATGTTTTGCTTGTAGGGCCTACAGGTGTTGGAAAGACATACCTTGCGCAGACACTTGCGAGAATTTTGAATGTTCCGTTTGCGATTGCGGATGCTACTTCTTTGACAGAAGCCGGTTATGTTGGCGAGGATGTTGAAAATATTTTGCTCCGTCTGATTCAAGCTGCTGATGGAAATGTGGCACAGGCAGAGCACGGTATTATATTTATTGATGAAATAGATAAGATTTCAAAGAGAAGCGATAACCCATCTATTACAAGGGATGTAAGCGGTGAGGGTGTTCAGCAGGCTCTGCTTAAAATTTTGGAAGGTACTGTAGCTTCTGTTCCTCCGCAGGGAGGCAGAAAACATCCGCATCAGGAGTTTATACAGATAGATACCACAAATATTCTCTTTATTTGTTCCGGTGCGTTTGATGGTATGCCGAAAATTATAGAAAGCCGTTTGGGAAAAAATACCATAGGTTTTTCTGGCAATGTGCGTTCAGAA
>JAFTXL010000075.1 GCA_017464985.1 Clostridia bacterium
AAAATCCACTTTTTTATCTGGATTTATTATTGTTATGCTGTATCGGATAGGTGGTATTCGGTTATATAACACTGTAATTTTTCGTAGACAATTGCTGAGTTTTTCTTCTTTATAATCTCCCTAAATAGTGATACAATATCCAAAATGGTGTTTACAAAGTGAAACAAATAAGATATGTCGGAGTGGTTAGAAAAATGAGTTCAGCTGATATTGCATTTATCAATACGTGTAAAGATATTTTAGAAAACGGTTCATGGGTAAAAGATGAGAGAGTTCGTCCTAAGTGGCCTGACGGAACGCTTGCGTATACAAAAAAGAAGTTCTGTGTAGTAAACAGGTACGATTTGGAAAAAGAGTTTCCTCTTATGACTATTAGACCGATATCGCTTAAACTGGCAGTCGATGAGATTCTTTGGATTTGGCAGAAAAAGTCAAATAATATACATGATTTAAACAGCCATATATGGGATTCATGGGCAGATGAGACGGGCTCTATCGGAAAGGCATACGGATATCAGGTAGGTGTTAAACACAAATACAAAGAGGGTGAATTTGACATGATAGACCGTGTTATATATGACCTTAAAAATAATCCGTGCAGCCGCAGAATAATGACTAACTTGTATAACTTTGAAGATCTGCATGAGATGGGTCTTTATCCATGTGCGTACAGCATGACATTTAATGTAACGGACGGAAAGCTTTGCGCTATTTTGAATCAGCGTTCACAGGATATGCTTGCCGCTAATGCGTGGAATGTAGCTCAGTATGCAGCGCTTGTTTTGATGCTTGCGCAGGTCACAGGTCTTAAACCGGGTGAATTTGTTCACGTAATCGCTGACGCTCACATATATGACAGGCACATCCCGATTGTCGAAGAAATAATCAGCCGTGAGGTTTTTCCAGCACCTAAGGTAGAACTTGATAAGAGTATAACGGATTTCTATGATTTTACTCCGGACAGCTTTAAAATTACAGACTATGTACATGGAGAAAAAATAGGAAAATTTGAAGTGGCAATATAAGGAGAAACAGATGAGCAGTCAAAAACGTAAAGCCGGAGTGTTGCTTAATATATCGTCATTACCGGGTCCGTTTGGTGTGGGTGTTTTCGGCAGAGAAGCAAAAGAATTTATAGATGTTATTTCAGAAGCGGGTTTCAGAATCTGGCAGATACTTCCTCTCGGAAGTCTTGATTCCGGAAATTCTCCGTATGCCGCAGACAGCGCGTTTGCCGGAAATATATTATATATAGATCCGAGATTTTTAGAAGAAAAGAATTGGATAACAAAAGAAGAACTCAGGGAGTGTATTTACAGCGGCACTCCGTTTACGGCAGAATATAAATTTGCATCAGAGAGTAAAAATAAAGTGCTGAAAAAAGCATTTAAAAGAATCGGCAGTGATGTAATGGCAGATATAGAAAAATTTGCGGAGGAAAATGCATGGCTGGAAGAGTATTCTCTTTTTAAAGCGGTGAAGGACCGTTTTAACGGCGCTTCGTGGATGGGATGGCCGGAGGAATATTCCGATTATGAAACATGCGTAAAACACAAGGAAGAATTTAAAGAAAGCATGGACTTTCATAAATTTGTACAGTATGTGTTTTTTAAACAGTGGAAAGATATTAAAGAGTACGCAAACAGCAGAAAAGTTGAAATTGTGGGAGATATGCCCGTGTATATGGCGCCTGACAGCTGTGATGTGTGGGCGCATACCGAACTTTTCCAAATAGACGCGGAGTCGAAAAGACTTAAACAGGTTGCAGGTGTTCCGCCGGATTATTTTTCAGAGGATGGACAGCTTTGGGGCAATCCTCTTTATGATTGGGAAAAAATGGAGCAGGAAAACTTTAAATGGTGGGTAGAACGTATAGGTTTTGCTCTTTCTATTTACGACACGGTACGTATTGATCATTTTCGCGGCTTAGCATCGTATTGGGCAGTTCCGACAGAAGCAAAGAGCGCGAAAGAAGGTCATTGGGAGGAAGGTCCGGGACAGAAGCTTTTTGATGCGGTTAGTGAAAAATATAGTTCGCCGTCTATCATAGCAGAGGACTTAGGTGCTTTCGGAGAAGATGTTGTCAGCCTTTTGAATTCAACGGGATTTCCGGGTATGAGAGTCATACAGTTTGGATTCGACCCGTATTCAAACAGCAGCAGTACGCATCTTCCGCATAATTATCCTTTTAACTGCTATGCGTATTTAGGAACTCACGATAATAACACTTTGCTCGGCTGGCTGTGGGAGGCAACTCCTGACGAACGTGAATTTGCACTTTACTATTGTGGTTTTAAAGGCGAAGACTGGGGCAAGGGAGGATATGAATCCGAATCGTGCCGATGCATTATTGAGACAGTATGGCGTTCTTCTGCCAATGTAGTGATAATATCTTTTCAGGATATGTGTGGTTTTGGAAGCGACGCAAGAATGAATATTCCCGGAGTGCCTGAGATGAATTGGCGTTTCAGGACTACAAAAGAAACAATATTAAGTATGGATTCTGATTATTTCAGAAGAATAAACGGTTTGTTTGGAAGAATTTAAAACGGAGGGAAATATGTTTTTAGTTGTAGCTGTTGATAAAGAATGGGGAATAGGTTATAAAGGAGAACTGCTTGCGAGAGTAAAAGCGGATCTGTCGAATTTTGCAAAACTCACAACGGGAAAAACTGTCGTACTCGGTGCTAACACTCTTGCGACATTCCCGGGAGGAAGGGTTCTTAAAAACAGAACTAATATAGTTCTAAGCCGGAGATCTGAATATGCGCCTGACGGTGCAATAATGGTTCGCTCGATTGATGAACTTTTTGAAGAATTAAAAAAATACAATTCCGATGATGTTGCGGTAATAGGCGGTGCGAGTGTATACAAACAGCTTCTGCCCTACTGTGATACGGCATATGTTACACATTTTTACGAAAGCTTTGAAAAGGATGCATATTTTTTGGATTTAGACAGCGATGAAGATTGGAAATGTGTATCGTGCAGTGAGGATTTTTATTCGAATCCGGAAACTGACTTTCCTGCAGAACGGATGAAATACTGTTTTGCAAAGTATGAGAGGAGATCAAAATGAAATATGAGTATTTAAAGCGGAATTTTGCTGAGACTTTTCGCCTAGTCTTTATATTTTGTTTTGTGATAGTGCTTTGTGTTATGGTGTTTTCTGGATGCTCAGGTGATACTGCCGGGAATACTTCTCCGCAGGTGACATATTCGGAAGATGCCATACAGATTGAAAGCTACCTTGAATATGTTAAACTCGGTCAGTATAAGGGTATAAAAATCGAGAAGGCTATATCTCCAAGCGAACTTGATATACATGATGCGTATCTTGAGATGATGAGCGCGTGTGAGTTTGACGGTGTATCGGACCGTGCTGTGGAGGACGGTGACGCGGTAAGTGTCAACTTTACAGCTTATATTGGAGATGAAGCGGTAGATGGTGTAGAAGGTACAGATGTATGCCTTATAATAGGATCCGATTCATTTGTTGAAGAATTTGAGAATGCTTGTGTAGGCGTTATGCCGGGTGAAGAATTTGATATAAATATTACATTTGATGAAGATTATACAGGAAACGAAGCTCTGGCAGGAAATGAAGTTACATTTAGGACTGAAATAAATTATATATATCCTCCTCTTTCTGACGAAACAGCTTATGTCGCTTCCCAGGGAACATTTCAGACTGCGGATGAGTTGCGCGATTATATAGTGCAGGCTCTTAAAGAGGATATGGATGAGGAATGGGAAAGCGAAAAGCAGAATTTACTTTTGAATGAAGTGTATGCGAATTCGGAAATAATAAGTTATCCGGATGGTCTTATAGAAAATTATATTTCCGAGTTGGAGGCAGCAGCGGAATACAACAAAGTAACTAATTGGGAGTATATTGGTGTTTCTGAAGATGAGTACGATACCTATGTACAGGAATTGGCAAAACAGGGTACGGCACTTGAACTTATTCTTCACGCAATTGCGGAATCAGAAAATATTACAATAACGCAGGATGAGTACGATGCTGCCTGTGAAAAATACGCGGATTACGGATATGACAGCCGCGAGGATTTTGAGCGGTTTTACGGGTCGGATTTTATTATAGAGACATTGCTTTCTGAAGAGGTTGTAGACTTTCTGGAGGAAAATGCCATGATAGTTGAAGTAAATGAGTGATTAAATATGATAGAGAAAGATAAGAAGTTAATTATAGTAATAAACGGCAGAGGTGGCTGCGGAAAAGACACTTTATGCGACATAACTGCCAAACATTATAAAGTGAGGAATGTATCAAGCATTACTCCCATAAAGGAAATTGCAACTATTGCAGGCTGGGACGGCAGCAAAGATCCTAAATCAAGAAAAATGCTTGCTGATTTAAAGCAGATTTTCGTAGAGTATAACGATTACTGCAATACGTATATATTGAATCAGGCAAAAGAGTTTGCAAAAAGTGATGAAAATATAATGTTTGTACATATACGCGAATGCAGCGAAATACAAAAGTTTATGAGCCGTGCATCAGAACTCGAATCTGTAAAGTGCATTTCACTGCTCGTGCGCAGAACTACCGATGACGGATACGGCGGTGAGCTTTTGGGCAACAGTGCGGATGACGGTGTAGAAAACATGTCTTATGACTGCATATACGAAAATAATAAACCGCTTGATATGCTTGAAAACGATTTTATTGTTTTTATGGAGAACTTGCTGGAAATTTACTGAAACGGGTCGTTGTCTGTTTTTATGCGGTTTTCGGGATAGACGCTTAAATTACCTTCCGAGTCGCAGGTGGCAAGCAATACATCTCTGACAGAGTTTATTTTCTGTAGTTTGAGCTGTTCATTCAGCCAATCTGTATTTCTCCCTGCTGCTGTCAGATTTTTATCTTCAATTTTTCCGTCAATAATAACATTATATACAATATGATTCTGATCAACGCTGACCGCTAAGTCGTTCGGGCTTAGCGGTCTTATTCCTGCTTTGGGAAGAATTGAGATCATACCGTTTGGTTCAAGTATTGCCGTCTCTATATCTGCAAGATTAAAATAACCGTTTCCCCGGCAGCGTACCAAAAAATCCGTGAGATCAAGCTTGCTTTTGCTGAAACTGTCACGGTATAGGATTCCTTTGTCGTAAAGTACGGTGGAGGTTCCGCTGACAGCTCTGCGAAACGGAATTGATTTCTTCCCGATGTATGCTATGAGTGATGTTCCGAAGCCGTATACGAGCATCGCTATAAGTGATGCCCAAATGTCTTTTTCCAACGATGTAGCCATTTCTGCCGCAATTGACCCGATTGTAATACCATTGTTATAGTCAAACATATTAAGCTCTGACATTTGCGTGTTACCAACCAGTTTTGTGAGCAGAAAAAGAACAATTAAAGAAAAAATTGATGTTAGAAATATTTTTAATAAAAACATTAAGGTATGCCCTCTTTCTTTGTAGAAACAGTCATACCTTAATTATGTACATAAACTTTACGTTTTAATCCGCGTTACTTTATTTTTCTTTCTTTTTTCTTTTCTTAATAAGGAAGAATATGAGCAATCCCAAAACGGCTGCCACAAGTACTCCCGCAACAATAATGATTACTACTACAATAGTGGGGAGTCCGTCTGATTTGTTAGTTACGACGTCTTCTTTGGGAGTTTTTTCTTTTACATCCTGTGATTCTTTGTCGGGGGTCGGTGTAATGTCAGGTGGGTTGTCAATATTATCCGAACCGGATGCGGGAACTTCCGAATTTCCAGTTTCTCCGAGTGATGCGGATTCGGAAATGTCGTCCCCGGAATTTTTTATGCTTGCCGTTGCACCCGGATTTAAAGTGCCGGAAGAATTGCCGGGCTTTGCAGTAGAGCCCGGTGCAAGTGTTCCGCCCGAAGCTGAAGCCGTTACGGTTCCGGTGACTTTTGAACTGCTTCCGGCTGACGCAGAGCTCGGACTTACGGAGCTGTTTCCTGATGTATTATTTACAGAGGAGCTGTTTCCGGAAGAGTTGTTGGTACCGGGTTTTGATAAGCTGCCATTTCCGGGGCTGTTGCATGAAGGTGTTCTTGTTATTGTTGAACTGCTTCCAGAGGTATTTGTATTCGGTTTTGAAGAAGCCGTTGCCGTCTGCGATGGAGTAGGATCTGCTGTAGCAGTGGATGTGGTTGTTTCGGCATAAGAATTTGCTGTACTGAGTGAATCTGCAAGTGAAAATTCAGACAAGTACATAACATCTCCGGCATTTGAATCCCCAAAAAAGTCAAATCTTATTTTATTTACCTGTGTCTGAGTACTTGGCCAAAGCGATGTATATTTAGATAAGTCAATAATTTCCGTATGGTATTTTCCGTCTTTTACAAGGTTTACCGTGATGGAGTATCCTGCTTTGGCATCCGTTCTGCTTCCGGTGCATATGAACAGCTCTGTTTGATATGTAGTTCTTTTGTTCGATGTAGGTATCATATAGGAATAAACCAAGTACCTGTATTTATTCGTATAAACCGTTGAATTGTTATATGAATAATCGATATATGCAAACGCGTCGGGATCTGTTGTGTTGCTTACTAAGAATTTTACAGAACCCGCGGACGGCTGTGATATGTAACTGTGTTTAAAATCAGAAAATGCATACATTTCAGTTTCACTGTCAAAATCAAGACGCGTATAGTCTATGTTAAATCCTGCTGACGTGCTTTGGTTCCATTCCGTGGCAGGGTCGTCTTTGTGCGATTTGAAAACAGAACGCATCTGCGATACCGTTCCGGTAGTAATAAAGTAACTGTATTCAAATGCTTCAAAGTTTTTCATTGACGTCTGTATAAGCGGCGCTACATAGTTTGTAGCGTTGTCCATAGAGCTTTTTGACCCGTTATATTCAAATCTTCCCGCAAGCAGTGTAGTTATGCCAGGCGTGTAAAGCCCGATTCCGTAACCTTTTTCGCTGCTCGTCCATGCACACCAGGTTTCCGTATTTCCTGGTGTCATATCAAAATAAGCGTCTCCATTCCCACCCCAGAACGCAAGGTTGCTTTTGGTTATCAATGATCCGTTGGTCCAAGGCTTATTTCCGTTATAAAAAGTGAATTTATCAAGATAGCTTATTGTGTAAAATGCAGGGAGTTCCTGATCTCTTGCTGAACCGTGATAGTAATTCGAGAAGTCAATAAATCTGTTGTCAACACTTATATAATCATCATAGATTGTATATACGTTTTCCATATAACTGTATGTATAAGTGTTGTTTTTTGCCCAGTCGAGCGGGCGGCATTTTACATAGATAGTATTTCCGGAAATCGAAAAATCTACAAGTTTACTTTTGTTTCCGTTCACATCTCCGCCCTGTACGGGATTGTATCCCCAAGTGGTGCCGTTGTATGATCCGCAAACATACGGATATTCCGTTGTTCCGTAATATGACTGCTGTACCAAACGTCCCGTGTCGTGGCAGTTGAGCATATTAGTTACGGTAGAGTCGTTATCTTTTTTATCTTCGAGATAATTAAGGCCTCCGCCCCATGCAAGAGACACGCCGAGTTTAAAACGTGAGTTACTAAGATATACGGTGTTTTGTGACTGAACAGTATAATTTTTAGTATTTAGAGCGTGCAGATTTAATGTCGCTGATGTTGTCTCAATGCTTTCAAAGACAAGCTTGGAAATCTTTGTGCCTGTTTTTTTGTTCAGATAACTGTCTATTAAAGATGAAAAAGTTTTATTATATCCCGCCTCCAGGTAAAAAGCTTCGCTGTATGAGGAAGAACCAATTGTGTAATATATTGTTCCTTTTATTGATGACGATGCTGTGTATACTAACGAATACCTGTTAAAAAGTACATTTTGGGGACTGCTTATTGTATATGTAAGTCCTGATTTAAACGCATATTGTCCTGATGAATCTTTTGAGGTGTATCCGCTTGTGCTGACGGATACACTTGAACCGTTAAAAAGGATAGTGTCACTTGCAGCTGACGCAAGCGGTGATATTACAGCAGTTACGATATATGTTAAAAGTATAAAAAACACCAGTGTTTTAAATAAGGTGTCTTTCTGTAAAAAAGCAGTACCTTCGGCGCGGATATTCATTGTTTTTCCTCCATTTCATTTTGCATGCTATATACATGGGAAGTAAAAATCATTTAATCAAGTTTACATCCATAAATGTGCATCATACCATATAAGTAATATTTCTATTTTATAGATACATTTATTATATGATATAAAGTAATTTAAATCAATTTTTATTTGAGTTAGACACAGGGGGATGCAGTAAAAACAAAAATTTAATTCTTGCTACTTTAAGTGAGGCATGATATAATCTCCAACTGTAGTTCCTTGTCCTGCATAGCATTTGTAGGACCGTTTAGTCCAAAAGGAGGTGAAAATGATGGTAAAATATGAATCAGTATTCATTATTAACCCTGAGTTAGGTGAAGAAGGTATTCAGGCATTGGTAAGCAAATTTAAGGGTCTTATCGAAGCATCCGCTACAATCGATAATTTCGCAGAGTGGGGAAAGAGACGCCTTGCATATCCTATCGATGATATCAATG
>JAFTXL010000076.1 GCA_017464985.1 Clostridia bacterium
AGAACCTTCATGCGTGAAAGGCTGCCCAAACAGAGCGATAGTCTACGAGGAACGAGGTGAGTTGAAATGAAACAGTATGTCATTATAGGAAACGGCGTAGCTGCAGCAGGATGTATTGAAGGCATCCGCAGTGTCGATAAAGAAAGTAAAATAACTGTAGTATCTGAAGAAAAACGCGCTGTTTACTGCCGCCCGCTTATATCTTACTATTTGGAAGGCAAAACAGACCTTGACCGTATGAATTACAGAAACAGTGATTTTTACGAAAAGACGGGCTGTACTGTTCTTTACGGCAGGAAAGCGACAAAAATTGACGAAAAAGAGAAAAACGTTCTGCTTGATGACGGAACAGTTTTACCGTACACGGCAGTCTGCGTTGCAGCAGGATCTGCACCGTTTGTGCCTCCTTTTAAAGGTCTTGATACAGTAAAAAATAAATTTTCTTTTATGACTTTGGATGATGCTCTTGCACTTGAGGCTGCCGTGAATAAAGAATCAAAAGTTCTTATCGTGGGAGCCGGCCTTATCGGTCTTAAATGTGCTGAAGGACTGAAAGAGAGAGCGGCAAGCATAACTGTATGCGACCTTGCCGACCGTGTCCTTTCAAGTATTCTTGATGCTGAGTGCGCTGCTGTAATGCAGAAGCCTTTGGAGTCAAACGGAATTAAATTTATGTTAGGAGACACGGCCGTACAATTTGAAGACGGCACCGCTTTTATGAAAAGCGGCGCAACAGTAGATTTTGATATTCTTGTTCTTGCTGTAGGTGTAAGAGCGAATACAGCTCTTATAAAAGATATAGGCGGTGAAATAAACCGGGGGATTATTGTTGACGATAATATGAAAACCTCCGTGGCGGATATATATGCCGCAGGTGACTGTACGGAAGGCAATGATATTTCCTGCGGAGAAAAAAGAGTGCTGGCACTTCTGCCTAATGCATATATGCAGGGTAAATGCGCAGGCATAAATATGGCAGGCGGCAATGATGTGTTTGATAAAGCTATCCCTATGAACTCAATCGGGTTCTTCGGTCTTCATGCTATGACTGCCGGAAGTTATTACGGCGAGAATCAGGGCGGAGAGGTCTATGAAGAAAAGACAGACAGCAAATTGAAAAGGCTTTTTGTCAAAGATGGACGTCTTACCGGTTTTATTTTAATCGGTCAGACCGAACGCTCCGGAATTTATACTTCTTTGATTCGGGAAAAGACGCCTCTTGACAGCATTGATTTTGAATTGTGTAAAAAGAGTGCCACGACAGCTGTATTTTCTTCTGAAATCCGTGGAAAAAAATTTGGAGGTGTAGTATAATATGTCGTCAATTGAAGTTAAGAATCTTGATCATAAAGCAATCAATGACATGCTCCGCCGGGCAGACGGAGACATAACAGTTTTGGATTGCTGCGGACAGCGCTTTATTGCAGCAGGAATGTCGCAAAAAAATATTATTGTTAAAGGTGTTCCCGGTAATGCGCTCGGTGCATACCTGAACGGAGCGGTTATAACTGTCTGTGGCAATGCGCAGGATGCGGTTGGAGATACTATGAATGACGGAAAAATTGTTGTTCACGGTAATATCGGAGACGCGGCAGGATACGCTATGCGGGGCGGCAGGATATTTGTAAAAGGTAACGCGGGATACCGTGCAGGAATCCATATGAAGGAATACAAGGATAAATGTCCTATTATGGTGATTGGCGGAAAATGCGGAAGCTTTCTCGGTGAATATCAGGCCGGAGGCGTCATAATTGTTTTGGGCCTTGCAGATGATGAAAAAGAAATTGTTAGTAATTTTCCGTGCACCGGCATGCATGGCGGAAAAATGTTTCTGCGTTCTGACTGTGAAAAAATTGCCTTTCCGGCAGGAGTGTCCGCAGTACCGGCAAATGCTGACGATTTAACTGAAATTGATGAGTACATCACTGAATTTTGTGATGAATTCGGATATGATAAAAATATAATTTTAAATTCGCCCTTTACGAAAATTGTTCCTGACAGCAAAAATCCGTATAAGCAGATGTATGTGGCGAATTAGAAAGCAGGTAGGATCATGAAATATTCGAAACAAGAGGTAATGCAGTATGTAGGAGAGGAAGATGTGAAATTTATTCGTCTTGCTTTTTGTGATGTTTTTGGAAAACAAAAGAATATTTCCATTATGCCTGAGGAGCTTTCGCGAGCATTCGAATACGGAATTGCTGTTGACGGTTCTGCTATTGCCGGATTCGGTGATGAGACACATTCCGACCTTTTGCTCCACCCGGATGCCGAAACGCTTATGCAGCTCCCGTGGAGACCGGAACACGGTAAGGTTGTACGTATGTACTCGAGTATTTCTTATCCTGATGGAACACCGTTTGAATGTGATACGCGCAGCATACTGAAAAGAGCCGTTGAGGACTCGGAGAGAGCAGGATACTGTTTTGCATTCGGTGCGGAGCAGGAATTTTATCTTTTTATGCTGGACGAAATTGGTAACCCTACTAAGACTCCTTACGATGAAGCAGGTTATATGGATATTGCCCCGGATGACAAGGGAGAAAACGTCCGCCGTGAGATTTGTCTCACTCTTGAGCAGATGGGAATCAGACCGGAAAGTTCTCATCATGAGGAGGGACCGGGTCAAAACGAGATTGATTTTCGTTATTCAGACCCGCTTACTGCGGCTGATAATGTAATGACTTTTCAAAATGTCGTAAAAACCGCTGCTCGCCGCAACGGTCTTTATGCTGATTTCAGCGCAAAACCTCTTGAAAATAAACCGGGCAACGGTTTTCATATAAATATGTCTGTAAAAGCGGATGACGGCAGGGATTATCTTCCGAAGATGATTGCGGGTGTTCTCGAAAAAATCTGCGATATGACAGCATTTTTAAATCCGACTGAAAATTCATATAAACGTTTTGGATCGAATAAAGCGCCGTTTTATGTTTCGTGGTCAAGCCAAAACCGTTCACAGCTTGTGCGTATTCCTGCGGCTATCGGAGAATACAGACGTGCTGAACTTCGTTCTCCCGACCCAACGGCAAATCCGTATTTAGCTTTTGCGCTGATGATTTATGCAGGTCTTTACGGCATTCAAAATAAACTTGAATTGCCGACGGCTGCTGATTTTAATCTATATAAAGCAGCTGCGGATACACTTGCAAACTTCAAACGCCTGCCGAGCGACAGAAAAACTGCTTGCGAAAAAGCGTATGCAAGTGATTTTATAAAGGCGCATATTCCGGCTGAAATACTCGATATATATTGTAATAATTGAGTCTGTGTGGCTATAGATAAATACTAACTGCAAAAGGAGGGAAGCAATATGGGTTTGAAAGAGCGTGTCTACAGTGTTCTTGTTGTATCTGCTGCAGAAAATTTTAATGATGCTTTATCTTCTTTGCTTCCCGAGTCAAAGTATAATCCTGTGCATACTGTTTCGTGTGTAAGCGCCGCCAAACGCGTGATGGCTGAGCAATCATTCGACTATTTGATTATCAACGCTCCCTTGCCCGATGACCAGGGCACACGTTTTGCTGTTGACATTGTAAGTTCAAGAAATACAGTGGTATTGATTTTGATAAGGAGCGATCTGCACTCCGAAGTGTACGATAAGGTGGCAGAATACGGTGTTTTTACTCTTTCAAAGCCTACATCAAAGCCGATTCTTGCGACAGCTCTCGGTTGGATGGCAAGCGCCAGAGAAAGATTGCGGCGCTTTGAAATGAAAACGGTTTCTATTGAAGAAAAAATGGAGGAAATCCGAATAGTAAACCGTGCTAAATGGCTGCTGATAAGTGAGCTTAAAATGGATGAATCAGGGGCCCAACGATATATAGAAAAACAGGCAATGGACCGATGTGTTTCTAAACGTACGGTTGCGGAGGAAATTATTAAAACGTATAAGTGAGCGCTGTATACAAAATTTTTACAGAATCACTTCCATGCCTATTTTTTGCGGTTTAAACCCACAGGCTTCGTAGAATTTGATTGCTCCGGGGTTAAGCGACCATACATTGAGTGTAATATTATAAAAGCCGTTTTCTTTTGCAAAGTTGAGTACATACTCGTACAACTGCTTTCCGATGTGCTGACCGCGGCTATTTTCGTCTACACAGAGGTCATCTATGTAAATCGTTTTAATATCTGTTAAAATATTATTGCCAATATGCTGCTGAAATACACAAAAGGCGTATCCGAGAACTTTATCATTGTTTTTTTCGTCAATTCCAACAAAAATAGGTTTTGTGTCATCATTTATTATCGTAATTAATTCATCGTTTGTATATTTTTGTGTACCTGCTTTGAATATGTCAGGCCGTCCGTTGTGATGAACCGTCAGAACCTGGCGCAGCAGGCCGTTTATACCGTCAATATCTTTTATTTGAGCTCTGCGAATCTGCATTTAATTTCACTTCTTTCTGTATATTATTCCTAACGGGGCAACGTTCTATCCGAAAACCTCGGCGCCTGATACAACGCGAAGTGCATCGAAATCAATTTTATCTCTGCCGTAAGCGTCAAAAAAACGCTCACGGTATTTGTCGGTTTTTAAGTTATAAGATAGCGTCCATGCGCCCCAAAAGATGTCAATGTGTCTGTCTCCGACACCGCCGTTCCCCAAATCTATAAAACCGCTGAATTTCCAATTGTCCATAATAATATTTGGCAGACAGTAATCACCATGGAGCAGGTTTTTATCATTTAGCAGCGATTGTCCGTTTTTCGCGGTCTGGTAAGCTTCATCGGCAGAAGAAAATTCTCCGAAAGATAAATCGTATGCTTTCTTTTTATAATTTTCTTCAACAACAGTAAAATAATCTGTCATACGTTCCTGTACGGGACAATCCGAGTAATCTGTTTCGTGCAAGTTTCGGAGAGACTCTGCGATTTTATCGCAAAGTTTTTCAGGCTTATCAAGGTATTTGGAATATGTGCAGTCTTCTCCTTTTACTTTTTCCGTCAGCAGCCAATCTTTTTCTAGTGAAAGATATGACAGTACAGGCGCGGTAAGTCCTTTGCTGTGGAAATATTTTGCAAGTGATGCTTCTTTTTCTAAGCTCCCTTTTGTTGATGATTTAAAAAGTACCCTTTATCGCAATCTATGAAAAGCACTTCGGCCTCTTTTGAGCAGCTGCTGTCGTAGACAGCAGCGCCGGAAAGCAGTTTTTGAAAATCATCTGGAATATTTTCAAGTTTCGGTGTGATTCGTGTTCGTTTCAAAATGTTCTCCTGTGAGAGTTATTCTATGTCAAGCTCTTTGTACAAATCACCGGCAAAATAATCCATAGTGTCATATAAAAATGAATTCTCATAAAATGCGAGTATTACTTCTTCAATGGAGTGTGCTAGTGCCTTTTTCGCATATTTAATTGCATCCGCTTTATCATCCGCCTCTTGTGCCATCTCAAGATAATCATACGAGTCTAATTCCTGCTGTGAGGATAATTTTTGATTGTAGTCATCAATAAAATTGTTTAAAAATTCCTGCATATCTTCTTCGGTTTCGAATTTAATTCCTTCCATTGCTTTCTGAATTGCTTTAAATGCTTTTTCTGTTTGATTGCTTATAAGTTTCCTCCTGTTTGTGATGTGAATTCTGTAATATCTTTCAGTTCAAATATCAAAACTTTTCTCAGGTCATCCAAAGTAACCTCAACCTGATAACCGATTTTACCCCCGCTGAAAATGATTCTATCAAAATTTCCGGCAGATGCATCAATTGTTGTTGTAAACTGTTTTTTCATTCCGATAGGGGAGCAGCCGCCGTGTATATATCCTGTGAGCGGCAGCAATTCCTTTGATTTAATCATGCTGATACTTTTTTCACCGACTGCTTTTGCGGCCTTCTTTAAATCAAGTTCTTTCAGAACCGGAACTAAAAATACATAATTGTTTTTTGAATTTCCGACTGTTACGAGCGTCTTAAACACCTGATTCGGGTCTTGATTCAATACAGCTGCAACTTCCGCTCCGCTGACTACATCCGTGTCAGTATAATCGTAGGAAGTGTAATTGACTTTCTTTTGGTCCAAGATTCTCATAACATTTGTTTTTTCTGTGTTTTTTTTCATGTTCAATCTCCTTGTCTGTTAATCTGAATCATACCAACAGTGTGTATGTTCGTCAATTGTTAATTATATAGCTTGCTTCTAAATTTTTTATGAAGTAAAAAGATATTTCTTTTGTTGCCTCTCAACTATATTCTTTTCAAACCTGTCGGAATTTCTGACAGGTTTGAAATAAACAGGGTAAACGCATAAATTTGACAGTCTAAAACTGAGAACAGCCGGAAATAATGCACATTTTTACATACCGCTCGTGAGATTGGGCAGTAACGTTTGTAAATCTGCTCGCAGTATGTGCCTTTATTGAAAATGAAACGGTTAGATGATATAATAAATCTAAAGGAGAACGAAAATGATTGATTTTAACACCATGCAGGAA
>JAFTXL010000006.1 GCA_017464985.1 Clostridia bacterium
TCATATATCTTTCTCCATGCGATAATTTTCAGCACATCATTTGTCTCTTTTCTGATTTTACGTGTAGACTCAAGATATATAGCGTCGCATTCTTCCTCCTGATTGTTAATTTCAACAATTATTGAGTGCAGACGTGCAGGCTTTTTAAAATTCTCCAATTCCATCATAAGACTTTTCATAAGAACAGTAGTGTCCGCAATTTTCTTTGCAAACGCCACAGCGTCAGAAGTTACTTCTTTAACATCATCAATATAAAAACGCTGTAAAATTTCTTCAATCTTGTCAGCAACATCATCAATATTGGCGCTTAGTTCATCTAAGTCCTCTCTGTCTATCGGAGTTACAAAAGCTTTCGCAAGAGATGTTGACATTTCATGTTTCTGCTTATCCGCAGAATGTTCAAACTCATGCATTTTATCAAGCATTTCCTTTAACTTTAAAGGATCATAAGATGTCATACACTCAACAAGATAATCCGCAGCTTTGCAGCAGAAATCTGCTGCTGCAGTAAGATTTTCATAATAAAAACGATCCGCTTTGCTTGCCATAATAAAAATTCCTTTCTTTCTGTATCATATGTAATATTGTTTACGTAATCAGAATATAAACATAAATAATTTAGCCATTAAAAATCCTATAAGTCCGCATCCGGGGAATGTAAGTATCCATGTGAGCATCATTTCCTTTACAACAGAAAAATTGATTGCCGACAGTCTCTTCACCGCACCTACTCCCATGATAGCAGATGTCTTTGCGTGCGTTGTC
Organism: Clostridia bacterium; assembly: GCA_017464985.1. The sequence continues at coordinate 766 of JAFTXL010000006.1, forward strand.
GATACGGGAATACCGAAAACCGAACTGATTAAAAGACATATCGAAGCAGCTATGTCAGCAGAAAAGCCCTGATATTTTTCAAGTTTTACCATATCCATTCCGACTGATTTAATAATCTTTTTTCCGCCGATAGAAGTACCGAGTCCCATTACAACAGAACACAAAACCATGAGCCATATAGGCATCTCAACCGAGCCGCCTGTCGATTGCCCGTTTGCAAGCATCATACTCAGAAGAATAACACCCATAAATTTCTGTCCATCCTGGGCTCCGTGCATAAAGCTCATCGAAGCCGCGCCAAAAATCTGCGCCGACTTAAATATTTTCTCCGTATGAGAACGGCTGACCTTTTTAAATGCAAGCATTATCAGCTTACATACAATCCAACCTATTCCGAAACCGAGAATGAGCGACATAACAAGGCCGTAAACAACTTTAATCCATTCATCGCCGTTTACACCGTCAAGACTTCCGTGAATCGCGATAGCGCCGCCTGTCAATCCCGCAATAAGCGCATGGCTTTCACTGGTAGGAATACCGAAAACCCACGCAAGCACTGCCCATATAACTATAGCAAACAACGCAGCACTCAGCGCAACAATCGCCTCATACGAATTTGCACCGAAATCCACCATTTTAGTGATAGTTTCAGCAACAGTTGCATTTATAAGACTCATTATAAATACACCAAGAAAATTAAATACAGCCGCCATGAGGATAGCTGCTTTTGCCGACATACAACGCGTAACAACACATGTAGCAATGGCATTCGGCGCATCCGTCCATCCGTTTACAAGGATAACACCAAGTGTAAGTAATACTGCTACAAACAAAAGAGGATTCTGCGTCATCTGCGACCAAAAAGAACTGAAAGATAAATCCATATCCGCCTCTCCTTACAAGTAATTTTTACTTTTGTTTTACTTTTTTTACTGTTGCTTTTTTAAAAACAGCAATTCTGCTGCCAGCTGCAGGTTTTATGCGGTAACGACTGAGCATGATTCTTATAGGCTCCCCCAGCGCATTATATTCTTCTTCCAGCAAATCAATGCCGGTCTTTCGCTTATATGCTGCCACTTTTTTTCTGAATCTCGCAAGTGACGGTGCGGAAGCCGGAGAATTAGGAATACTGCTGCAATTAAGAGCATATTTAAACCGCAAGTCAAACGTAACCGCCTGCACAACAGCACTGTCTGTAAGTCTGAACATATCCTTTAAAATGAGCATAGATACAATATAATTTACCGATGCATTATACCTGCCGCGCTTCTCTTCACTAAACAGCACCGCAAAACGCTGCTCATTTATGGCAGTAAATATTTCTCTTGAAAAATAACCTGCCCATCCTCTCTCCAAGAGCTTTACGTTCTGCTTTGTTAAAAGAGTGACAGGGTCATCAAATCTGATTCGGTCAATATTATTCTGAGCAAATGCCATATCCACCACGCTCTTTCTAAAGTCTTACAGGACATATAATAACATAAATCACAGAAATTACCATTTAAAAATTACAAATCCCGATACAGCAAGCAGAATGCCAACCAGCTTCTTAAATTCAAACGGCTGCTTATCTGCTCCGAACAATCCAAACAACTCAATCAGATACGCAGTAAGAAGCTGCGCAGTAACAATTATCATAATTGCCTTTGCAGGGCTCGAAAGTTCTATGCTCTTTATTACCGTGTACGTTATAAACGCTCCTATCACACCTGTCAGAAGCATATATTTATTGTTAACAGAAAAAAGTTCTGCCACAGTTCCGTCACGCCCGGTGAACAGCCATGCCGCAAGGCATACAGCAAAACCTGTAAGCTGTACAAACCCTGCCGCCATCCATATTCCGGACTGTTTTGTAAGCTCCGTGTTAAATACACCTTGAATACTCATAAGTGCACCTGAAATAACGGCAATTATAATTCCGAACCACATATAAAACACCTCCGTTTTATACGATTATTGCCTTTTCCCACAGTTTTAAACCGGCAGTTCTTAATCGCATAGTGCTAACCACCCCGAACTATCGCCTACAAAATAGTCTATAACATCTCATGTAATCAATAACCGTCTTTAAATCGTCTCAGCTCATACAGCACAAGCTTTTCCAATTCCTCGAAAGTTCCTTCATTATCTATAGTTACATCTGCCAGCTCCGAATATTCACGGTTGCTGAGCTGACTTCCTATACGCGATGCAGCCTCTTTTTCAGACAGTCCGCTTCGCTGCATAATTCTTTCAATCCTTAAGTCGTCATTTGCAACTACTGCCCAGACACACTCAGCCGTATCAAAAAATCCGTTTTCGATAGGAATCGGGACATCAAGAACAGCCAGTGAAACTCCCTCTTCCCGGTATTTTTTTACGAGACGTTTCATTTCCAAAGCAACATGTCTGTGCACAATTTCATTGAGAGCAGCAAGTGCATTTTGATCATTAAATACAAGAGCACCTAAAATACGTCTGTTAATCTCTCCGTCCGTGTCTAAAATACCCTCTCCGAAATATTCAATTATCTCATCAAAAGCAGCTGGACCCTTTTTCTGAAGCATATGAGCAATGCGGTCTGCGTCTATAATTTTAGCACCGTTTGCACCCAATATTTTAGCTACCGTTGACTTGCCCGTACCTGTTCCGCCTGTCACGCCTAAAATTTTCATATATATACCTCCGTATACCTTACTAATTTAATTGATTGATTGGTTTATTTACATTCCGCCCAATTTTTACCGACTGAAACGGAAACAGGAAGCGGAACTTCCATATTAAAGGCATTTTCCATATTTTCTTTCAAA
>JAFTXL010000077.1 GCA_017464985.1 Clostridia bacterium
AATACAGACTTCCGAGACTCCTGGGGCAGGGCACATCTCTCTCCAGGCTTGGCGGCGGTATCGGTACCAGAGGTCCCGGAGAAACAAAACTCCAAAGCGACCGAAGACACATAATGAGAAGAATTCATTATCTTGAGGCTCAATTAAAAGAAGTAAGCGAAAGACGAAATCTTTTGCGCAAGGACCGCATAAAACGCAGTCTCCCTGTAATTGCCGTAGTCGGCTACACAAATGCCGGCAAGTCAACTCTCGTAAATGCATTGTGCAATTCAGAAATATTTGCAGAGGACATGCTTTTTGCGACACTTGACCCATCAGTCAGAAAGCTCGTAACACCTGAGAAAAAGGATTTTCTACTCGTTGATACTGTAGGATTCATAAAAAAACTGCCACATGAACTTGTAGAGGCTTTCAAGTCAACACTGGAGGAAGCAGTATATGCTGACTTGCTTCTGCACGTTGTAGACGGAAGCAATCCCGAAGCAGATGCACATATAGATACTGTTAAATCAATTTTAAATGAAATAGGTGCAGGGAACAGACCTGAGTATCTTGTAGTAAACAAAATAGACAAGATGGAACCTTCTGAACGATTCGGGTTTAACGAAAAAGGAGTCAAGACTTTCTTTGTATCGGCAAAACAGGGCGATGGACTTGATGAACTGCGCAGCGCGGTTACAACATTCTTTACCCGTGTGGATAAAAATTTTGAACTTTTAATTCCTTACGGAGACGGCAGAAAACTCTCGTATCTTCACGACAAAGGTACTGTTTTGGAGGAAGAGTACAGAGAGGACGGCGTATATGTAAAAGGCAGAATACCGAGGGAGTTTTGGATTTATGACTGAATCGTATATTACAGTTGACAGGGAAGCATCAGGCGAATTTACCGAGAAAAAATCACGTTTTATCGGATATGTAAAACCTGTATCATGTGAAGAAGAAGCAATTGAATTTATAAACAGAATAAAAAGCAAACATTCGGACGCAAGACACAATGCATATGCATACATAGTGTCTTGCAACGGTATTGTAAATCAGCGGTACTCCGATGACGGAGAACCGCAGGGCACCGCAGGACTTCCAATTCTGGAAGTCCTGCGGCGTCAGGAAATTATCAATGCAGTAATTGTAGTAACTAGATATTTCGGCGGAATACTGCTCGGCGCGCCCGGTCTTGTGCGCGCCTATGGAAAAGGAGACGCCGCAGCTCTAGACTGCGTCGGCTCCTGCAAAATGTCGTTCTGCCAACCCATGGATTTTACTGTTGATTATTCATTGTACGGAAAAATTCAGAATTTTATTGAGCCGCTTGAAATAATTAAATTACCTCCGGAATTCGGAATCGATGTAACTTTGCGCCTTGTAATTCCTGTAGGGATGTGTGAATACATAGAACGTGAAATCACGGAGATAACATCAGGAAATTTTCTTCTCGAAACGGGTGAAAAGCTTTTTTGTAAGATAAAATGACGATACGCCGAATATTATTCCGAGTATAATTCCTCCGAGAATATCAGTAGGGAAGTGTACATAAAGGTACATTCTTGAAAAAGCAATAAGTGATGCAGCTATGTATGCGATTATTCCGTATTTCTTGCTGTTCATGAATATTGCTGTAGCAGAACCGAAAGACGCAAGAGTATGCCCTGATGGAAAGGAATAGTCGTGCGGAAGCGATATCAATGCGCTTACGCTTTCTGCTGTCATCCGTGCATCTTCGTATGTGTACGGACGTTCTCTGGCAATAATATTCTTCAAAATAAGATTTCCGAAGAACACTCCCAGGAGAAGCGCAATACCCATGCATATACCTGTTTTTCTTGTCTTTTTAAAAAAAAGCAATATGACCGCTGTAACAATCCATACTATACCTGCATCTCCTAAATGTGTTATGTATTTGAATATACTGTCGCAAACGCTACATTTAAATATATTCTGTATAGAGTTTAAAATGTCCAGTTCGATATTTACTAAATTATCCATGTTTTATTTTGTCCTTTCATATCTGTATAAATACATAATTTCTGAAATAACCGCGGCAATCGCTTGCGGAATTTTGCGGAAGTTAAATTACTGCGGAGCATTAATCTTTCTCAGCAAAATTCCGTAAACAAAACTGCCGCAACAGTTTTGTACGAAAATCTCATAATTTATTCAATATTCACATATCTAAAAAATAAAGATTTTCGTAAGCGATTGCCGTGTTACAATAGCGTATTCAGCCGTAACTGAAGAAATATCATAGGTATAATACAATATTTGTTATAGATTTAAAAGTGACGAAGTGAAGAATTTTATATATTAACAATGTTGTGCTATTTTGCGCAAATTCATACGACGCTGTAATTTGTACGTGTAATTTCCTTTGCAAATTACAAAACGGTGTTGTTTTCTGTGAAATGTACTTAACGCAAAATACTGACAAAAATAATAGAATAATGCAGTGTTGTAATCTATGGATAAATAAAAAAAGTGACGAAAAAAATAAAAAAATTTTGAAAAAAATTATTTAAAAAAAGCAACAAAATTTCGAAAAAACCTATGGTTGACGAAAAAACACAAATTTTTAAAAAATTTAAAAAAAGTGTTGACAAGCAGGGATTAAGGGGATATAATAAGCGAGCTGTCGCCGATGAGGCAAGCGAAAAGCAAGACAGCATCGGACATTGAAAAGTAAAC
>JAFTXL010000078.1 GCA_017464985.1 Clostridia bacterium
CCGCCGACGGAAACATCGGTCTATTGACAGCATTCGGAAAATTCTGTGTTTCAAGACAAACTGCACTGCGGTAACCGTATACGGCATTATCTTTTCCTTTCCTTTCAGTAAGAAAATTCGACGCATACAGCTGTACACAAGGCATTTCAGTAAAAATACTCAGCTTAACGGCTCCGTCTGAACTTTCAAGTACAGCAGCAGCTTTCATTATGCCTGCATCTCCTACAACATAATTATGATCATATCCGCTGCAAACCGCCATATCTCTGCAATCACTGTTTATACGGTCACCAATAACGTGGAAATCATTAAAATCAAACGGTGTATTCTTTACCGGGATAAGTTTTCCGGTAGGAATCAGATTGTCATCTACCTCTGTAATACAATTTGAATTTATCTGCAACCTGTGATAAAGAGCCTTTGCACTGCCGTGTCCGTCAAGATTAAAATAACTGTGATTTGTAAAGCTGCATACAGTATCTTTGTCAGACATTGCTGTGTACGATACTGTAAGACAATTATCATCATCAAAAGTAAATCTTACATTGAATGTTAAATTACCGGGGTAATTTTCATCCCCGTCAGGCGAAACACATTCAAAATCCACATAATTTTCTCCTGTTTTATATCGAAAAACTTTTCTGTCAAAACCTTTATTTCCGCCGTGTAAATGCACTGATTTCGCCGAGTTCTCCGCAAGATAATACTTTTTACCGCAAAGTTCAAATCCCGGTTTTCCTGTGTTATCAAAAGGTCCTATGCGATTTGCACATCTTCCGATGGTTGCCCCCAAATGTGCATCGTCATTTTCGTACTCCTGCACAGTATCATACCCCAAAACTATATCACGGGATTTACCGTCATTCATTTTAAGCTTTATTCCGTAAATAATCGCGCCGAAGTTAATCAGTTCAACAATATTTCCGTTTGAATTCTCAATTGCAATTAAGTCAATCTGCTTTCCGTCCGATGTCTTGTCAAAACTTTTTACTGTCACCATGACCAATAAACTCCTATAATAAACTTTTTACATCACATTGTTTTTATGATGTTTATATACTAATTTGTATTGATTGTCAAACAGTAATATTATTGTCAAACGCGCCAATTTTCATCAATTTATCAAGTGTTATTTCGTCAAAGTAGTTGTTGACACTCTCCTTAAAAGCGCGGCATCCTAAAAAGATGCCGTGCTGAATATCATTCTCCAATATAAAGAAACGGCAGCAAGAAGATAACTCTTCCCGCTGCCGCAGTGAAATTGCTTACGAAAAGCGCTGCCGTTTCTTTATCCGCATACAAAATATATATTTATCCCATATAGAATTTAAATATTTCCTTTGCCCACGACAGATACGCAGGCACATTTTCATCAAGCCATGTTTTTACATAATGATTATCTGCTGACGAAAGCCCGCCGATGTGCTGATACACATTACCCACGGCTTCCGTATCACCGATTGCTATCATCGCCCGTGCATGATCTCCGACTGCAACATACTTGCCGATTGCCAATGCTCCGGAAGAAAAACATCCGACAGAAAGAGCGCCGAATGAAACAATGCCAACGCTGACGGCTCCTGCTGCAAATAATCCAAGCGCAATAGAGCCGACGGAAAGCAGACCGAAAGCGAGAGTTCCCAATGCAATTAAACCGATAGATAATAAGCCTACGGAAATGATACCAAATGAAAGCAAACCGAGAGATACAACACCCTTTGCTCGCAGTCCTATCGCAAAAACACCTTTTGCTTTCAGACCTATGGCAAAAAAGCCTCTTGCCTCACGTCCAATGTGATACAGAGGCATTCCGCAGACCGTTTTTTTACTTTTTCTCTCACGGCATTGTTTCCTGAGTGTGGAATATATTTTGTCCGGGACAGATGCAGCTTCTTCTGTATTCTTTCCGCTTTTATCCGTACATTCATCATTTAAAAGATAGTCCATCGAACATTCAAACAGCTTTCCCAATCTTATCAATTTATCTGTTTCGGGATATGCGATGTCCGATTCCCACTTGCTGACCGATTGACGGGACACACCAAGAATTTCAGCAAGCTGCTCTTGCGTATAGTTGTTTTCTTTTCTTTGTTTTGCTATTTTTTCTCCAAGTGTCACAAATTCTCCACTCCTTTAGTTTTTATCATTTTTAATGCTGCGTTACGTTCTGAATGATACTATACTAAAGATAAAAAGCACACCGTTTTCGCCGTTCTATATGTAAACTTCAGGTTGCACCGTCTATTTTTCTGCAAATGTGCTTGCTAATACATAGATTCCGATGAGCATTTCTACAATAGAAAGACCGAGAAACAGACCCGATATAAAATCTCTGAAATCTGACACACCGAGTTTTTCAGCAAGCTGCTCTTGCGTCAGATTTTTTTCTTTGCGTTTAAGCGCAATAAATTTTCCAGTTGTTACTTGATTCATTTCTGTTACCTCCAAATGTGATTTGCACATTCAATATAAAGAAAATGTTGGGCAATTCACATCCCTTAGAAAGCGAATATGAGTGAAATTATGCCTTTTTCTCAGCAATTTCTACCAGCTCACGTTCAGATTGAATCTCAGAGGGATACGGATATTTCTTTGCATGTTTTTCAAAACATGCTTTTATACGCTCTGCCTTGGCGATATCTTTTTCACCCAGCAAAGCATACACATACTCGGTACGCAGAACAGAAGGAAATGTTTTCATAGACTTCATAAATTTCTTCTGTTCTTTTGTGACCATTTCCTCAATAACTTCGTTGCGATTCTCTGTGATAAGTTCAATATACATACGGTCGCATATCATCAGATTACGGTGCAGATCTACCATACCGCTGTCGATTTCAAGCAAATGCGCCATTAGCTTATCCGCCTCATCAAATTTATGCATATCCACAAGACGGTTGCAGGCAAAGACACCAATAGCAGCAACCATACTATTTTTCATATCACCGTCATCAGGTATATCAAACCATTCATCAGGCATATCTTTCAGTCTGATACCTTTTGAAATTTGTTCGTTTATCTTCATCTGTACCCAAAAGGAACGCATCGCATTGCAGCTGCGAGTTAAAGAAACAGCATTATAACCGTCATTATCAACTGTACCCATACGCATGGGCACACCGTTCATAACAGCAGATATGAAACCAATTGCGGCAGTTATAATCATTACAGTCGAGAGAATCGGAACATTCGCAAATACGAAGTACAAACCTAAAAAAACAAGTCCTGCGATAATATTCATCAGTGAACCGCCAAAATTATACAGAACAACCGGGATTTTACCGTCTGAAAGTTCAGGAGGAGACATAAGACACTGACCGCCTGTCCCGGCAATGGTGAGCCGCCTGAATTTAATTCTGCCGCCCTCTTTAACCCACATAAAACTCATAACGCGGAAAGAACTGAACTTATATCCAGACAGCAATCCGAATACCAAATGTCCTGCTTCGTGAATTATTATTTGTACAAACAATGCTGCATATAATGTAAGAATCAAAACAAAAAAAGATAAAATTCCTTCTCTGAATGTTTTTTCAAAACCGGAGCTATTCATATATGTTACCATTAATCCTCCGCAAGCAACACCAAGCAGAACACAAAACGCCATATATACATACTTCTGCCATAAAAATTTTTTCTTCTTTTTCTTTTCTTTCATTTCATTCCCCCTAAGGCTGCATTGTTTATCTATCAGTAGATTGTTCCGTATTTAACACGGGTCTAATAAATCGACACATCTGCGTTGCCGGTTAAATATGTCGGTATGCGTATACCATAACTTATGAATTTAGTTTTTGCAATAAATAAAATTCACACGGAGCAATCGCTTACGGAATTTCGCGGCAATCATATGTCATTGCAAAAATTTTTTTGCGTATTTTTCACGAAAAAACATGAGAGAGTAAATCGGTATGCGCTGAAAGGCTAAAGATTCATCGGTGCTTTTTCATATGCGATCACCCTATTTGCACACATAACCGAAAATCACATCCTGGCAAAGTCTCTTTTTTCTCCCGTACTCTACTCCGCAGCATCTTCCATTGGCTCGATTAAACCCTCAGTCAATCAAACCCTCGGTAGGATTAAAATCCACCTCAACAACTTCACATTCAAGTTTTACACCACCGCAGTATATCTCAGTTTCCAGTTTCTTTTCCGACTCGGCAGAAATACAGAAAACAGTATCTTCACAAGGCGTTCCGCTGTTAAAACCAACTTTCAAAACATCGTAAAAAAGTCCGCCGTTTACTATACCAAAATCATCAACATTCTCACTTGAACCTGCACACGGAACATAAAGCACATAATAGTATTCGTATGTTTCAAAAAAATCGGATTGTGTATATTGCATTATATATGCTTTACTCTCATCATCGTCTAACGAGTCAATCCACTCTTGTACTTCCGTGTTTCCCTGTACACTGTAAAACTCATCAATCGTTTTTTCACACATTGCAGCGGAACCACCGCCTCTTGTAACTGAGCTGAACATGAAAATCAACATAACAATAAGCAGAATCGAGATTATAATAACTGCAGCCAGTATCTTCCGCAGAGATTTATCCTCCGTTCTCTGCGGAACAGAAATGTTTTCATAATGTTCAGGAAGCGGCTGCGTACATTTCGGACAATGTTTCCAATCATATTCCACAGGAGCTGCACAGCTTAGGCATGACGGTCTGAGTTTTGCTCCACATTTAGGGCAAATGACATATTCTTCCTTAATAGATGTCTTACACTGCGGACACTTTATATCTGAATAGCTGCCTCGCACAAGCAGATATATGATAAACCCGATAAGAGCCGGCGCAAAAATTGCCACCAGTGTCCATAATGCAACATTCATACTACGTTGCTTCGCATCTCTGTAAACATATATTCCGATAATAATCGGGATAATAGCGGCAATTATTAAAATAATAGGAAAAACAGCAATACTAAGCATAGGTGTAACCCCCTTTTTTAGCAAATACCACGGCGATGACCCCTCCGCCGGTTGTAGAAATTAAAACATAAAGAATACAGATTAAAGTAATCCACGGATATGTATTAAACGCAGCCATTCCAAGCAATACCATAACAAGCTGGAAAAGGATACCGGAAATCGCAAGTACAGCAGTTTGTCTGCGTACTCTTTGCTTTTCCGTTTTCATTCGCAGCACCTTCTCATTCATAGCAGGCGGCTCTATATGTTCAAAATCGTATATCTGTTTCATCAGTTATTACCTCCTTCAGTAATTTTCTAGCCTTGTTCAAACGTGATTTAACGGTTCCCGCCGGAATATTCAGAGCCCCAGCTGCCGAAACGACATCCATCTCTCTGAAATAGAAGAGAATTATCGTGATTCGCAATTTCTCCGGCAGTCGGTTTATGGCGTCATGCAGATACGAATAGTCCGTAGGTTCAGGTTCCGTAATGTTTTCTATTATCGCATTTTTTTCCTCTTCACTTGCAAACCCGTCAAAAATTGGGCTTTTCATAATCCGCCGCAGCATGTTCCTATACGTATTGACACATATCTTTGTCAGCCACGGCTCAAATTCCTGCGATGTATCATACTGTGAAATGTTTTTTAACACTTTCATCCAAGTATCTTGATAAAGTTCATCAGCGTCAGAAGGATCGGTACAGAGCGTGAGACAAAGTCCATACAGCCGTTTTCCGTATAATCGTATGTATTGATCAATCATTCTCTGAGCCTCCTTTCATATACATATACAATCGGGAACAGCAAAAGGTTCACTTCTGAAAAATTTTTATCTTTTGTTATACAAATATTAAACAGGTTACGATTTTTTTGCACAAAATTGCTGAGACTTTTTTGTTCACGGAATTGTGCTGTAAAATGTATAACGATGTCAACCGGATAATGGAAGAATTATTGGCATGATATATAATTATAAAGCCATCTAATCCGTTCAAAAAAGATTATAAATTTATTATCATATTACCCGTATTTACAAGTTTTTCAGAATAAAAAAGACCTCGAAGATTTTTCTTCAAGGTCTTTTTTTGATTTTGCTTTAATTTTTCAAATTAGCTTTACACAAAATCGTATTTGATTATTCCCACTCTATCGTAGCAGGAGCTTTCGGGCTCAAATCATAGAGCACACGGCAAACACCGGGAACTTCTGCAAGGATTCTGTCAGTAATCTTCTTGAGCAATGCCCAATCAATCTCGGGAACTGTAGCAGACATAGCGTCTACAGTATTTACAGCACGAATAATAACAGGCCAGTCAAATACACGCTTGCCATTGCGTACACCTGTGGAACGGAAATCAGGAACCACTGTGAAGAACTGCCATACTTTGTCTGTAAGACCTGCTTTGTCAAACTCTTCACGGAGAATTGCGTCAGACTCACGGAGTGAGTGGAGACGGTCACGTGTGATGGCGCCTGTGCATCTTACACCAAGTCCGGGACCAGGGAAAGGCTGACGGTCAACCATAGCAGAGGGCAATCCCAAAGCTTTACCGACTACACGAACTTCATCTTTGTAAAGCAATTTAACAGGCTCTACAAGACCCTCAAATTTCATATCTTCAGGCAAACCGCCTACGTTGTGATGAGCTTTAACTCCGTCACTTTCTATAATGTCAGGATAGATCGTACCCTGTCCGAGGAATGAAATACCCTCGAGTTTGCGTGCTTCTTCTTCAAATACGCGAACAAACTCGCCGCCTATAATCTTACGTTTTGTTTCAGGATCGTCGACATCAACAAGCTTATCAAGAAATCTGTCTGTTGCATCTATATAAATCAGGTTCGCATCAAGCTGATTTTTGAAAACCTCTATAACCTGCTCGCTTTCGCCTTTACGCATCAAACCATGGTTTACATGAACACATACAAGCTGCTTACCTATAGCCTTAATCAAAAGTGCTGCAACAACAGAGCTGTCTACTCCTCCGGAAAGTGCCAATAAAACTTTTTTGTCTCCTACCTGCTCGCGAACAGCCGCAACCTGCTCTGCAATAAAGCGCTCTGCAAGTTCAGGTGTGGTTATACGTTCCATCGTGTCCGGTCTCTTATTCGAATCCATCTTCAATCCTCCTAACAAAATCACTAATACCTAAATAACAACACAAATCATCTATACTTAGATGATTTTACATATTATATACAATCGGCTGTTGCAAATCAATTATTTTTGTTGTAAAAATTGTTCAAAATTTACTCGGCAAAAATTTACTCATTGTTGAAAATTTCTTTGAAGCGATAATGAACTTTTATCTCATTGTCAAAAATTTCTATCTGTTCCACAGAAAAAGACAGCAGTTCGCGAAAAAAATGTGCTGAA
>JAFTXL010000079.1 GCA_017464985.1 Clostridia bacterium
TCTTTTTTCTATACGGCCATGTCCTTTATCCATGGTTTTCAAATAAGACTCATCTGTCGCAGAACTTCTATCATCGCAAATACACGCTGGTACGTATCATGAGAGGTAAGCCCATTTTTTAGCTCCAATCCGAATCTTTCGCAAAACCATTCTTTTTTTACTTTGCAAAAATATGAAATATCTTCCCATGTATCGCATCCGCTTATTACAGCACATATTGTATTTATAACTATCTCTTGTAATTTGTGCTTTACTTTCCATTGCTGTCTTTTATCTGTGATTTCTTCAAAATATTTTATCATTTGTAATCACCCACTACTATTTGTACTATATCTTGTGGGTTTTGTCTATTTTTTATATATATTTTTTCATGCGTTTGCCCTGGTGTATGCCCCTGGTAATGTAGACTTTTTTGTCATTTTGTGCTATAATCTAGGCAATAATCGGGCTTTTTACACAAGCAGAAAGGGTTTTGTAAAAAATGGACGAAAACTTAACACCTGAAATTGAAAACAGCGGCAAATTGATTCCCGTCGATATCGAACGGGAGATGAGAAAGTCGTTTATAGATTATTCAATGAGCGTTATTGTAGACAGAGCATTGCCTGACGTAAGAGATGGACTAAAGCCTGTACACAGACGTATTCTTTTCTCTCTTTATGAGCAGGGATTTACTCCGGATAAACCTTACCGTAAATGTGCTACTACGGTCGGTTATACAATGGGTAAATATCATCCTCACGGTGATGCTGCCATTTACGACAGCCTTGTGCGTCTTGCGCAGGACTTTTCTATGAGATATGTTTTGGTAGACGGAAACGGTAACTTTGGTTCAAGAGATGCCGACCCGGCTGCCGCACAGCGATATACTGAGGCCAAAATGGCAAAAATCTCTATGGAGCTGCTTGCCGATATAAATAAGGATACGGTGGATTTCAGACCAAACTATGATGACCACGAAGAAGAACCTTGTGTATTGCCGTCAAGATTTCCGAATCTGCTTGTAAATGGTTCATCCGGTATTGCGGTAGGTATGGCAACGAACATTCCGCCTCACAATCTCGGAGAGGTTATTGACGGTGTTGTTGCGGCTATTGACAATCCCGACATTACAATAGACGAGCTTATGCAATATATTAAAGGCCCTGATTTTCCGACTGCTTGCAACATCATGGGTAAGCAGGGAATACGTGAGGCATATAAGACTGGCCGCGGAAAGATAATTGTCCGTGCTGCGGCGGAGATAGAGGAAATGCCAAACGGCAGAAGCCGTATAGTTGTTACGGAGATACCTTATCAGGTAAATAATGCGAAGCTTGTGGAAAAAATAGCAGAGCTTCATAAAGAAAAACGCATCGAAGGCATACATGACCTGCGCGATGAGTACAGTAAAGCCGGTATACGCATTGTTATAGAGCTTAAAAAAGATGCAAACGCAAATGTCATTTTGAATCAGCTGTATAAATATACCGAAATGCAGTCGCCGTTTAATGTAAACATGCTTGCGATTGTTCCGGCCGGCCCTGACGGAAAATCGTATGAGCCGAAGCTGTTGAATTTGAAAGAAGCTCTTGTTTACTATATTGAACATCAGAAGTCCGTTGTTACAAGAAGAACGGAGTACGATTTAAAGAAAGACCTTGACCGTGCTCATATTTTGGAAGGTACTTTGACTGCGCTTGATAATATTGACGAAGTTATAAGTATTATACGTGCCGCAAGAACAGAGGCTATAGCAAAAGAAGGATTGATTGAACGCTTTGGATTTACGGAGAGGCAGGCTCAGTACATAGTTGACTTGCGACTCGGCCGTTTGACGGGACTTGAACGTGACAAAATTCTTGCGGAATATGAGGAAAAACAAAAAAATATTGCGTATTACAGAGAAATTCTCGGCGATGAAACAAAGCTTTTTGGTGTTATAAAAGAGGAAATTCTGGCTATAAAGGCTAAATATGCAGATGAAAGAAGGACAAGAATTGTTCCTTTCGAGGGAGAGATTGACATTGACGATCTTATCCATGAGCAGAATGTAGCTATTACGCTTACTCATTTCGGATATGTTAAGAGAACTGCCGCGAGTGTTTACCGTGCACAGAACAGAGGGGGAAGAGGTGTTCTCGGTCTCAGCGCACGTGAAGAAGATTTTGTGGAACAGTTAATTATTACATCGTCCCACAGTCTGCTGTTGTTTATTACGAACAAAGGACGTGTGTATTCGCTCAAAGGATATGAGATACCTGATTCCGGCCGAACTGCGCGAGGTATGGCGATAGTCAACCTGCTGCAGCTTGACGGTGATGAAAAGGTTGCGACTGTTATTCCTATAAAGGGATTTGAGGACAGTAAGTATCTTATCATGGGTACGAAAAACGGTCTTATAAAGAAAACTGAGCTTATTGAGTACAGAAATATAAGAAAGAGCGGTCTTATCGCGATCGAGCTCAGAGACGGTGATGAACTTGTAAACGCAAAGCTTGCCGATAGCGATGATACTATAATGATTGCTACAAGAAAAGGTATGTCAATCAGATTCAGTGAGGTCGATGTAAGAGCGACAGGCCGTTCTTCTATAGGTGTACGCGGAATCAATCTGAATGACGGCGACTATGTAATCGGTATGGACGTTTGCAAAGATGACAGCGAGACGCTTCTTATTGTTACAGAGCGCGGGTTCGGCAAGAGAACTGCCGTAGGAGAGTACAAGGTTCAGTCAAGAGGAGGTAAGGGTCTTATCACATATAAGATAAGTGAAAAGACAGGCGAACTTGTAGGAATGATGTTTGTCCATGATGACAATGACCTTATGCTTATCACTTCGAGCGGTGTGGTTATCAGAGTTCATATTTCCGATATTAACACAATCGGCAGGGCGACAAGAGGCGTTGTTCTTATGAGAACATCTGATGAAAATCTTATCGTAGGCTGTGCGGCGACTTGCCGAGAAGAGGAGGAAACTCCGGACAGTGAAACAGATGCAGCGAATGTGACGGAGATGGCAGAGGATACAGATGCCGAAGCAGGTCCTGATTACGAAGCAGGTCCTGATTACGAAGCAGGTAAAGATATTATCAATAAGCTTGGTATTGATGAATTATAATTGATAGGTCAAGCA
>JAFTXL010000080.1 GCA_017464985.1 Clostridia bacterium
ACGGAATGCTTCAACTGCATCCATGTCGCACATTTCCTTAAGATCTTCGTAATCCCAAATATCGATTTTCTGAATCTCGTGTGTTGTACGGAATCCGTCGAAGAAGTTGATGAACGGAACACGTCCTTTGATTGCCGCAAGATGAGCAACTGCGGAGAGATCCATAACTTCCTGCGGGTTTGTCTCAGCGAGCATTGCAAAACCTGTCTGACGGCATGCATATACGTCTGAGTGGTCTCCGAAAATGTTAAGAGCATGTGATGCTACACATCTTGCGGAAACATGGAATACTGTCGGGAGAAGTTCTCCTGCGATTTTGTACATGTTAGGGATCATAAGGAGAAGTCCCTGTGATGCTGTATAAGTAGTAGTGAGGGCACCTGCTGCGAGTGAACCGTGTACAGTACCCGATGCACCTGCTTCTGACTGCATCTCAACAACATTTACTGTTGTGCCGAAAATGTTTTTTACTCCCTGTGCTGACCACTGATCAACATAGTCTGCCATAGGGCTTGACGGAGTGATAGGATAAATGCCGGCTACTTCTGTAAAAGCATATGATACATAAGCTGCGGCGTTATTACCATCCATCGTTTTTCTTTTTCTTGCCATGATATGTTTATCCTCCTTTAAGGTTTTATACATAAAATTAAGTCTATTCCTAATGCGCAGTTTTGTCAATATGACGGCGGCTGTATTTGTGTTTTGAAAAACGTAAAATATCAAAAAAATTATGTATTTTTATCTGCATTTCGCGATTGCCGACGCTGTATTGAGCGCTGTTTCTGGCGGCAGGGGGATAAAGTGTATATATCCATTTCCTGACGCTGAGGTAAATTATATAAGGAAAACAGTTTTGAAACAATGAGATTAAACTCCAAATTGCATTTATCTGCCATTGTGCTAAAATATTATTTAATACTTTTGTATTGGGTATTATAAAGACACGGAGGAATATCTAATGAGTGAATGTACACATAATTGCGGCAGCTGTTCTGCGGATTGCGCGCAAAGAGAGGGCGGAAGTGTAAATCCCGAAAGTTTGATTGCACAGCCTCATGAGTTGAGTGAGATAAAAAAAGTTATAGGTGTTGTCAGCGGTAAGGGCGGAGTAGGTAAGTCGATGGTGACATCACTTATGGCGTCTGCCATGAATCGCAGAAAATACAGAACAGGCGTGCTTGATGCCGATATTACAGGTCCGTCTATTCCGAAAATGTTCGGTGTGCATGAAAAAGCAGTAGGGAATGAGATAGGTTTTTACCCTGTATCAAGCGGTAAGGGTATAGGTCTTATGTCTGTAAACCTTTTGCTTGAAAATGAAAATGACCCTGTTTTGTGGAGAGGCCCTATCATAGCAGGTGCTGTAAAGCAGTTCTGGACAGATGTTATTTGGGGAGATATTGACTTTATGTTTGTTGATATGCCTCCCGGAACCGGTGATGTGCCGCTTACAGTTTTTCAGTCGCTTCCGATTGACGGTATCATTATTGTTACATCTCCGCAGGAGCTTGTTTCGATGATAGTAAGCAAGGCTGTAAAGATGGCAGAGCTTATGAATGTTCCGATATTGGGAATTGTTGAAAATATGTCATATTTTGAGTGCCCTGACTGCGGTAAAAAACACAGCATTTACGGCGAAAGTCATGTAGAGCAGATTGCTGCGGAGTACGGAATAAAAGTTATATCAAAGCTTCCTGTAGACCCGAAGCTTGCAGCGGCGGCTGACCGCGGAAATATTGAGGACATTGAAATGTCGGAGCTTGATAATATGGCTGATGCTACGGAAATGCTGATAAAATAATATTTCTGAAATCATTGCGGCAGTAAAGTCAGTACGGATTTGCTAATATCCGGTATTGCATGTGCTGCGGCGCACATAAAATCGGAAGGAGAATTTTTTATGGGACGCGGAATGATGAAAAGCGATATAGGAATAATAGCGGTAGATAAGATTGGATATAATCTGGCTCTACAGTTCAGTAAAAAAGGTTACAAAGTAACTGTGTGCTGCGCCGATATATTCTCAAAGGAAACTATTGGTATGACACGTGACGAATACAGAAAAGAGCTTTTGAATATCTTTTCGGATTCTGATGTGGAAATTGCGTTTGATATCGAATCAATGATTGTATCTCTTGTAAAGCCCAGAAAAGTTTTTCTTATAAACCGTACCGGAGTATTCTCCGAGGATATTTACATGGAGATTGTATCGTGTCTTTCCGCGGGGGATACGATAATAGATTGCTGCGACAGCTCTTTTGAAATCACGGAAAAGAGATGTAATGAACTAAGCAATCTCAATATTGCGTATCTTGGAGTAGGTATTGCAGGTGATGAATACAGCGCACTTGCAGGAATGTCATTTTTCGCAGGCGGCAAAAAATCATACTACGAAAGCGTAAGAAATCTGCTTGTTGCCGTTTCTTCGCATTTCCACGGAATAGATTGCTGTCCTTATGTCGGAGAGGGATATGCCGGAAGATTTGTACAGATGATTTTCGGCGGTCTTGAGTACAGTATATTGGAGACGATAAGTGAAGCTATTATTATGCTTGAGCATTTTCTGGGATATGACGGTGCAAAAGTACATGATATCTTATGCGAGTGGAATGAGTCGGAATTGGGCGGATACATACTGGGAGTATTTTCTGATATTGTAAGCTGTACAGATACGGAAACAGGATATTACATCACAGATGTTGTATCCGATAAAGCCGGTTACAGCCGTAATGTTTCAAGACTCAGTGCCTGCGCGTCGGAGCTTTCTGTTCCTATTCCGGTAATAAACGCGGCTGTTTATACACGTTATATGTCAAAGATGACGGATAAAAGAGCAAAAACAACAGAGGTATTCAAACTTCACAAATTCAAGAGCGGTATAATAAAAGAGTCTGATGCCGAGCGATTTACTGAAAGCATCAGAAGAAGCTGTTATCTGACTATTATTTCTGCGATAAGCCAAAGCCTTGAACTTTTGCACAAGGCTGATCAAGTATACGGATGGAATATGAACATGGCGGAAGTTTTTTGTTCTTTTTATGCCGGAACTGTTATACAGTGCAATCTTTTGGGCCGTGTATACGATAATATTGCAAACCGTGATGACAGAGACCTTCCTCTTTTTGCATCGGGCGATTTTAAAGCGACATCAGAGGCATATCTTGCAAGCCTTCGGGAATGTGCCATTGCGTCAATAGAACACGGATGTCCTCTTCCTGCAATGGTAAGCGCAGTTTCTTATATAGATTGCTACTGCGGAGGAAAACTTCCTACGGGAATTCTCCAGCTTGTAAGAAATTATCTCGGATATGACAGTTACAAGAGAGCGGATAAATCAGAGGCTGTAACTACTGACTGGAACGCGCCTGACGGCAAAATAACAAGTGTCGCAGATCCTTCAAATAAAAAAGTATATATGTCGTAAAAATAGTGAACAAAAT
>JAFTXL010000081.1 GCA_017464985.1 Clostridia bacterium
ATGTCATCAAACCATTCTCCTTTTTTCGATACCCATGTTCCGTCCCAAATAAAACCATCCCTATATGGATTAAGATCAATGTTTGAAATTCCATTATTTCCATTACACAGCCATTCATACGTACAATTGTGTGTTCCTTCGCCTTCAGTTTCCCGCCCCGGATCCAATACTCTATATGCATATACACCAGAATCTTCTGCAATCTCATAATATCCATAAACAACTATAGAATGACCGCCATTCCGTCCTCCGCTTGTACTATCACTGTTTTTATTTTCACTAGTTCCATAATTGCCTCTTGACACAACAACTATATTGCCGTCAGCTAATACTTGCCGAAGAACAGATTCACTGTATATGTATCCGTCAGCTTCGTAAAACATATCTTTTGCACCAAGTATATATTCCGCAGCCTCTATAGCCTCTTCAATCGTTCCGCTTTCATCAGCTTCACTAATCTGTTCATCAGTAGGATCATCTGTTTTTACACCCAGTTTGACATATACTGCAGCAGTCTGCATTGATACAGGTGGGTCTTGAATATATTTTGAAGCAACAATTTTCGCACATGTCGCCCAGCAAAAAGAAGTATCTTTTCCTTGATATTCCCACTCAGGCTCCGCTGCAGATATGCACAGATACCACTCATCTAAATAACTGGAATTATCAACATATGTTCCCTGTACAATAGGTTCGCCTACATCACTGTCAGCAAGTGTTGCAACGAGAGCGGAACTACTCTCTGTCGATTTTGCACTAATCTTATAGGAACCATTTTTGGTATTCGTTATTTGCCATAGCTGATCTTCATTTCCGGCAACATAATTCACCAATACAAGAGGTTCATCAATATGAAAGCGTTTATTCGGATTAACAGATAATACCAAATTATTACTCCTTGACATTATTGTATAATATCCATCACCTCTGTGCGTAATCTCCCATTGCTGTACATTCGAGTCAGAAAAATACTGCATATTTGCGCTGTTCCCAGATGCCTGAATGTACGTTCTGCATGTCCTATTACGTATATAATATGGAGTTCCGTCCTCCAACAGCACAACTACTTTAAACGAAACTTGAAAAGTATCCCCATTATAAACCTTGCTTCCGGTTATAGTCGCAGTACCGACACCTACTGCATGCAATTTACCGTTACCGTTTTCAATAACGACTACATTTGTATCAGACGATTCCCATGTAAAAGTCTGATCAGTATAGTGGTTAAAAGTATAAAAAGAAGCAGCAATACCAAGCTGACTGAGTGTCATACTCTCATCCGGAAGCATTTCACGCGTTATCGTAACATCCCTGCGGCAATTAGAGTCAAAGAACAGTCCTCCGACCGTTGTATCATACAGACGTACACCTCCATAGGGAGCATATCCACCCGGATATGATATAGTCCAATACTGTTTTCTATCCGACAATACTCTGGCAGACACAACCGCATTATCGTCATTCGAACCGGAAACATCCGCATATGTCAGAGCCTTAGAACCGCTGTATGTGTTCCTAAACACATATCCTTTCTCCGTTGTACCCTCTATCACTTCATATGCTATCGACCACCGCTTTGTAAGCGGAGTCGCAAGGAGAGTTTGTGTAGTATCGCTATCGTAAATTGATACATTTGAACCGGTTGTATATAGACATGAACCAAGCTTATGAACAGGTCTTATGCTGTAATAACCCATTCCTAGGTGATCAATTCGCCAACGCTGATTCAGTCCGTAACAATAATCATTCCAATCACACAAAAGCACATTCGTTCCGTTCGTTACGCCGTTATTTGCAACATCAAGATACATCCCGCTATTCATATTTTGAATTTCATAAACACCGTCCGCAACAGTTACATAAACAGTACACATGTCGTACAGCGAAGATCCCTCTATATATGCATATATAAAGACAACACCTGCTTTTTTTGCCGTCACAACACCCTTAATGTCCACGCTTGCAACAGTAGGCGCAGAAGATTTCCACGTAATATCTAAATTCTCCGGATTAGTTGCTGCCGTAAGCGTATAATTCGCTGCTTCATCTATCGCAATACTTGATTCTTCTAAACTAATTGATACATCACCTGCGTGTGTTATCTTCAAATACGGACGGAAGCCTGCTGTTACATGCTCAGATGAATCATATTGCTTAAAATCAGACGTTTCATTAGATGAAAGCTTCATTATCAATCCGTAACTCATATTGTACTTCCCGGCCTTACACTGCTTTACATAGTAAGTAATATCAAAAGAAGTCCATTCATTGCTCACAAGACTTGCCGCAGAAATAGCATCAGAAACGGCACCGTCAAGTCTGTTCCACGTCGCGTAAAGCTCTCTGTCACCGTCAGAGCAATAACAAAGCGTCGCAGACTTTGAAGCCGTTCCGGTCGCTTCTTTCACATAAAACTCTGCCTTTGTAATATCATCACCGGAAAGTGATTTATATATATCACTTTCAGAAAGACCTCTAAACCGTACTAATGTCCTTGCCACTCCGTAATCTGAATTCATCGTACCCAGCGAACAATACTGATAATCACCGAAGTTCTGATCAGGATATCCGGAAAATACCGTAGCATCCTCAATCGAACCGAATCCCTGTATGTTGTCGCATATTTCAAGTGTAGGGTCTATTATTACCGGATATACCGTCATCAGGTCTGTAAGAAAACTCTCATTCGCAGATACTGTCAGAATATACTCTTCACCCTCCGAAACAGTCTCTATTTCAAGCGTTCCCTTATCCGGTCTACCTACTGCGTCATATACGATAATCTCACCCAAATTGATTTTATCTTCCGAATCCTCTTCTGCTGCCACATAATATCTTCCGTCTTCCGAAAACAATTTTAATCCGTTTGTATTAAGAACAAATGTAAATGAGTTTTCTCCTGTGTATGAAGAAAGAATTATATCCTCTTTTATACCGGAAAGTATCGGCGTATAACGAAGGTCAATACCCTCACCGAAATAGTCATGATATGTGATACTGTTATCTGTTTCATTTAGCTTCGCCAGTGCGTTCTCATCTCCGTTTTGAGGAACAAGTTCCAGCGCACTATCTTTATACTCAAAATCAATTCCATCCTCCGCAGTCTCAGGAATAGACAGCATTACCTCATTTTCATTTACCTTGTACGAACGGTCTTCACGAACCAGCGAAATATCCTTCTCGAAAACATGTCCGTCTTCCGATATATACTTCACATTTTCATCCATCATATATACGGACTCCGAACCGTCACTGTTGAGAAATACGTAAGTATTCAGTTCCTCTTTCTCCTTAATTCTCTCTACATGTTTTGAACTGATAAACTCTTTTTCCCCGACAAAATCCTCAAATGACGTACTTTCAGACATCTCATCAAAAAGTCTCTCTGACTGCAGCTCAATATTCTCTTTTTCCTCACTGAAAGGCGCGATACCCAGTTCGCAAGAATCTTCCACGACCGGAGCCAATGGTTCCGCATGCGACACAAACCGGTCTAAACACAAAGTGTTCATACCGCTTAAAATACATATTACAAGAAATGACGTTAATAACCGTTTAAATTGGTTCATAAAAATACCCCCACTATTTCTTAGAATCAAATAAACATGTTTACTTAATACAAAAATACCATACACACCTGCAATATGCAATATTATTTTCTAAATTGTTACAAAATTAAAATATTTTACAAATCAATTTTCTTTTTATTCAATCCGCTCTGCGCCGGATTGTCAATCAGATTGCCCTCATAGTCAAATCGCGAACCGTGACACGGACAATCCCAGGTTTTTTCATCAGGATTCCATTCAAGCTGACACCCAAGGTGCGTACAGTACGGTTCAACAGCAAACATTTCTCCGTTTTCATTTTTATACACTCCGACTTTATGCCCGTTGTGCTCTATAATGCCTCCGCGGCCTTCTTGTATCTGCGCCAAAGCAAGCTGAGGTACACCGAAAAACCTTTTTCCGAGACCTCTTACAGCCTGAATGCTCTCTTTCATCATTCCCTTTGCTGAAGTTGCATTAAAGCGCTTAGGAGAAAAAATGTCATCCCATTGGCTTTTACCTTTTACTATTATATTTTTTATCATCAGAGCAGATGCCATAGAAGATGTCATTCCCCATTTTCCGAAACCCGTTGCGACATACCAATTGGGTTCGCTGTCAGAGAATCTTCCTATATAAGGCACACCGTCAATCGAAATACAGTCCTGCGCGCTCCACGACGCAACCGATATGCTCTCCGGCCAATACTTCTTTGAAATCTCCTGTAAATCCGCGGCTTTGCCTCCGCATGGATTTTCTCCTGTCCTGTAGCCATCTCCGCCCATAAGCAATATATCATTATGCATACGGAAAGAAAAACCGTCACCGTCTGTGTCAAGATACATACCGTTAATCTGCGGAACATTTCTGCACGCCGTAACCAAGCTGCGCTCCTGATGAAGTTTCAAAAAATAAAATCCGGGGAAATTTATAAAAGGATAGTGACAGCAAAAAATAACATATTTAGCTTTTACATTGCCGCACTCTGTTTCAACGGCATCTTTACTGACAGCTTTGACTTTTGTATTTTCATATATATCGAGCTCTGCCGCAACTGCCGATAAAAACTTAAGAGGGTGGAATCTCGCCTGATTTTCAAAACACAGAGCACTTGCTACACGAAACGGTAGTTCCGTTTCTGTTGTACAGTACGCATTTATCCCAAGCTGCTTTGCAGCTTCAAGTTCTTTCTCCAATAATTCAGGAGTATTTAATGTAAAAAGATATGCGGAACAATCAGTAAAATCACAATCTATATTTAATTTAGAAACCAGCTTTCTGTATTCTTCAATAGCGCGTTCGTTCGCGTCGGCATACTGCCTTGCTTTTTCCTCGCCGTGTTCTTTAATCAGCTTCTGATATATAGTTCCGTGCTGTGAAGTGATTTTGGCTGTCGTATTTCCCGTCTGACCGCTTCCTATCCGCGCCGCTTCAAGTACCACAGTTTTAAGTCCCGCTTTTTTCAGATAATAAGCTGTAAGTATTCCGCACAGACCGCCGCCTATTACTGCAGCATCAACAGTTATATCTTCATGCAATGCCATAAAAGACGGCATTTCCACATCTTGCATCCATATAGAATTTTCGTTACCCAAAGTAAATCTCTCCTTTGTCAAATATACTTAGATATTTGACAAAAGAAATTAAAAATATTCTCCTATTTTTGCAGATCTTGTTTCGTTTGTATCTTTTATATACGCGCTCAGTTTCTCAGACGCAGAGCATACCTCGCTTTCAAATTCCGAAGCAGACATTCGCAGCACCCCACTGTGCACAGCCGATAGCTGAATCTGCGCATCCGATGTCACAACACGCACCGTTTCCGTTTTTTTCTTTCCGGCAAGAAGCTTTTCAATATATGTGTCAGCAGTTTCTTTTTCCTTTGTATAAACCACGGTTACATTGCCGTTTGTAAATTCACTGCCCGTGTTTCCCGTCGCACGGTACGCATCAAAAACTATTACCGTATTTATTTTTACAAAAGACGCATAATTTACAATAATATTTATTAAATCCTCACGTGCCGACTCCAAGCTTTTTTCCGCTGCATGCTTAAGCTTTTTCCAGGCAAAAATCACATTGTAGCCGTCAATTATAATCCGCTCTACCTTTACGGCAGGGTCAAATGACGGCTTCACAGCTTGTGAATAAAGTACCGATTTTACATTTTTCGGAGCAGAATACACGGGCCTCTTTATCGGACCGAACTCACGCTCCATTATAGCTTCCAGCTCATCTTCATCAATATGGATCGGCCTATGCGCCCTATTAACGGAGCTGTAATCATTCTTTTTCTCTATACAGCTTTTTAAATGCATATACTCGCTGACTTTATTCCACTTGACATTAAAACCGCTGCCGTGAGTGCAAAAGACAGAATCGGCAGTATTGTCCAAATCACTTTCCGCATCGTAGTTATATTCCTCAATGACTCGTTCCGCATCTCCGCACTCACCGTATCCTGCAAAGACACATGAGAATTTCCCTCTGCCTCCTGTATACGAAGCAACCTCTGCCGCATACCCGTCAGCGCACACTACCGGCATACGCCCTTTAATTACAGATACAGTCTCAGAAGACGATGATATATCAAATGTTCCTCTTTTCATCTGTATATCGCTTATTGCCCTGCCGGTCTGCTCGTTTGGCACTTCCAGTCTGAAATCATAGTACGGCTCAAGCAGCACAGACTCCGCCTGCATTAAGCCTTGCCTTACAGCACGGTATGTTGCCTGCCTGAAATCGCCGCCCTCTGTATGCTTTATATGCGCGCGGCCTGACATTAACGTAATCTTTACATCTGTAACAGGAGAACCGGTGAGTACACCTTTGTGTATTTTCTCCGATAAATGAGTGAGAATAAGCCTTTGCCAGTTTCTATCCAAATCGTCCGTATCGCATTTTGAATTAAATACAACTCCGCTGCCTCTTTCAATCGGTTCAATGAGCAGATGCACTTCTGCATAGTGGCGCAGCGGCTCATAGTGTCCCACGCCCTCAACTGTATTTCTGACGGTTTCCTTGTACATCACACTGCCTGAATCAATCTCTACATCAATATTAAACCGTTCCGCAATCAGACTTTTGAGAATTTCACGCTGTACTTCTCCCATCAGCC
>JAFTXL010000082.1 GCA_017464985.1 Clostridia bacterium
ATATGACATATGGAAAGAGGGCGGTGGCTTTGATGCATGGTCTGAATACATGGATTATGACAGCTGGCGCAGAAATATTGACAGCGCAGGTATTTGCAGTATTACAGGGCAGCTT
Source organism: Clostridia bacterium (assembly GCA_017464985.1). The sequence continues at coordinate 116 of JAFTXL010000082.1, forward strand.
GTAAATACAGAGACGGCTCTTCCGTGGGATCATATTGACATAGGCGTTACAAAGAAGTTTTTTATAAATGAGTATAATAAAGCAATGGAGGGTATTCTCACCCCGAATTGCCGTGACAAGTGCAGTGCGTGCGGAGCAGTTTGCTATAAAGGCGGTGTTTGTGTTGGAAAATAATTATGTATACAGGGTACGTTATTCAAGAGGTGTCGATGTAAGATATGTGTCGCATCTTGATATATTGAAGCTTTTTGACAGAGCATGCCGCAGGGCAAATCTCCCTGTTGCATATTCTGCCGGTTTTAATCCTCATCCTGAATTTGTATTCGGAATGCCGCTTCCTGTAGGAGTAACAAGTGAAGCCGAGTATGTTGATATAAAGCTGTACGAGAAAATCAGCAATACGGATATGGTAAGGCGTCTTAATGAAGCTTTGCCTCCTGCCGTTAGAATTATTGAGTCAAAGCATTTGCCCGATAAAGCGCCTAATATTATGAAGAGTGTTGTTGCGTCAAAGTATAGGGTGAAAGTTGATTTTTCACAAAATGACTGTGAATGTACGGACGTATTTTCAAAAATTGCATGTGAGCTGTCGGCAAACAGACCTCTTGTTGTAATGAAGCGTACAAAGAGCGGAACGCGTGAAACGGACATAAGACCGATGATTCATTCAATTGAATTTGTTGGCTGCGAAAACGGTATTGCTGAAATTTTAATTGTAACTGCTGCAGGAAATCTGACAAATCTCAGACCTGAACTGGCAATTACATCGCTATGTGATGTTTGTTCTGTAAAGTGCGGAATTGAGTCAATACACAGATTGGAGCTTATCAATTCATGAAACGTAACGTGTTTCTGAAAACAAGAGACGAAGCAAACGGGTGTATCAGATATGTTGTTACAGAGGACGGAGAGCCGTATTTTACGGGCGTATATGTTCCCGGTGTAATAAACACTGGAGATATTTGTTCTGTACGAATAAAGGACAAGCTTCCATCATGCAATGCGGTATTTTGCGATGCGGGTGACATAAGATCATCTTTTATAAGTGATTGCAGGTATGAACCGGGCAAAATGCTTCTTGCACAGGCTGAATCTCTTGGACATGATTCAAAAGGTATACGTTTTTCAACTGATATAAAGCTAACGGGTGAGTATATTGTATTGCTTTTCAGACAGGAACCGTGCCGATCTGAATATTGCATAAAATTTTCAAAGAACATAGATGACAAAGAGGCAAGAAACAGGATAAGAGAGCGGATTTTGATGAGCGCAAACGGCAATAATTCGTCTGTCCCGAAGGGGTGCGACATAATTATCCGTACTTCTGCTGCTTCTTTGTCTGATTTGTCTGTAATTGATGACGAATTGAAAAAACTTACAGCTGAGTTTGAAATATTAAGATTTACTTTTGAAAATGAGTTTTTGTGTAACGCGAAAACCGGTATCTTATACGGATGCGCGGATGTACTTGAACATATAATACGGCAGACGAATACATCAGAATTTGATGAGATAATTACAGATTCTTCTTTGCTGTCGCATGAGTTGTCTTTAAAACATATAAACTTGTCCGGGCGTATAAAATGTATGTCAAAGTCAAATACGTTTGATATTTTTGATGTGTATTCTATAGGCTCAAAACTTGCACAGCTTTTAAGACACAAAGTTTATATGAAATCAGGCTCATTTTTAGTCATTGATTATACAGAGGCGTTAACCGTTATTGATGTAAATTCAGGAAAAAACACATCAGGGAACAGCATTGATATAAATTACGAAGCTGCCCGTGAAATCTCAAGACAGCTGAGGCTTCGTGACATAGGCGGAATTGTGATATGCGATTTTATAAACATGAAAAACAAATCCGATGATAATGAGCTTCTATCGTATTTAAAAAGAATAACTGCGTCAGATCCGTCTCCTGTGGTTATTTCAGGAATGACTAAGCTTGGTCTTGTGGAATTAACAAGAAAGAGAAGGTAATTGTTCACTTATGTAGAGCAACGGATATGTAGATTTCGGCATGACTGATTTCCGGAACGCACTGAGTATATAACTCTCCGTACAGTATGGGATAATCTTGTTTTCTATAAAACCTCAAAGTATTACATAGTTTGTGAATTGGGAATATCTCAAAATTGTTCTTACAGTTTTGAGATATTCCTTTTGCTTGCACTGTAAAAGTTTAACTGTTATAATCAATGAGTTGAATTGTAATTACATCGAAAGGGAACATATTGTTGTGGTTGTGAAAAATCCAAAATTTGTATTATCTGCTATATCTGAAAAGCAATATCCTGAGTCAAACTTGCTTGAAATTGCGTTTGCTGGAAGATCAAATGTAGGAAAGTCTTCTTTGATAAATGTATTGCTTAACAGAAAGAATCTGGCGCGTAAAGGTTCAAAACAGGGTATGACACGTATGATCAATTTTTTTAATATTGATGATGAGATACACTTTGTGGATTTGCCCGGATACGGATACGCGTCTGTATCAAAGAGCGAGATGAACCTGTGGGGCAAAGTCATTACAAATTATCTCAATGTGCGTCCTCAGCTTTATCTTGTCGTTATGCTTGTGGATATACGACATAAGCCTTCCGCAGATGATATCAGAATGTATAACTGGATTTTGCAATCCGGTGTTGAACATATAATTGTCGCGACAAAGTCGGACAAGGTATCACGTGCCGAAGCTCAACGTAATATGAAACTCATACGCGATACATTGGAGCTTAAAGAGGGGACAAGTATATATCCGGTTTCGTGTACAAACAGACAAGGTATAAAAGAATTATGGGATGCTATAGACAGCTATATTGTTGAGGAGGATGAAGAATGAAAAAAGTACCTTTTTTTAACAAAGAAAAAATAGAAGAAATATGCAAAGATTATAAAACTCCGTTTTATCTGTATGATGAAAAGGGAATACGTAACGGAATACGCAGATTACAGAAAGCCTTTTCGTGGGCAGACTTCCGTGAATATTTTGCGGTTAAAGCATGTCCTAATCCGTACCTTATAAAAATGATGATAGAAGAGGGCTGCGGTGTTGACTGTTCGTCTATGACAGAATTGATGCTTTCGGAAAAACTTGGCCTTTCCGGTGAAAAAATAATGTTTTCGTCAAACGCAACACCGGCAGAGGATTTTGTAAAGGCAAGAGAGCTTGAAAGTATTATAAATCTTGATGATATTACACATATTGAGTTTTTGGAAAAGAACGGAGGTCTGCCGAAAACTCTGTGCCTAAGATTCAACCCGGGTGGCGATTTCAGAATCGGAAACGCCATTATGGGTAATCCCGGTGACGCAAAGTACGGTATGACAAAAGCCCAGATATTTGAGGCTGTTAAAACGCTTATGAAAAAAGGTGTTGAACATTTCGGACTTCACGCGTTCCTGGCGAGCAATATGATTGAAAATGATTACTATGCAAGCTTGGCTTCCATACTTTTTGAGCTTGCTGTAGAGATAAATGAAAAGCTCGGCGCTGATATGGTGTTCGTCAATCTTTCAGGAGGAATCGGTATTCCGTATAAGCCGGAGGACGAGCCTGTAAACCTTGAATATGTCGGTGAAAAAGTTAAAGAAGCGTACGACAGGATTGTTGTTCCGTCAAAGCTTAAAAAGCTTGCAATCAAGTCAGAGCTCGGAAGATATATCACAGGTCCTCACGGAATGTTGGTGACAAAAGCTATTCACAAAAAAGACACATATAAAAATTATATCGGTGTGGACGCTTGTGCTGCAAATCTTATGCGTCCCGCAATGTACGGTTCGTACCATCATATTACCGTTATGGGTAAAGAAAATGATGTGCCTGTAAAGAAATACGATGTTACAGGAGGTCTTTGCGAAAATAACGATAAGTTTGCGATTGACAGAATGCTTCCTGAAATTGAAACAGGAGATATTCTTGCGATACATGATGCCGGCGCTCACGGTTTTGCGATGGGTTACAATTATAACGGAAAACTCAGGTCGGCAGAGCTTCTGCTTCGTGAAGACGGAAGCGTAAAGCTTATAAGACGCGCGGAAACACCGGCAGATTATTTTGCTACATTCTGCTTTGACGGAGCAGAGATAGATTTCAGTTAATAATAAAAAAGTCCGGTGGTGATATGTCAAGATAGGAGTGGTAAAAAAATCAAATAAATTTTGATTGATTTAAAAGCAAAAAAAATCCTACCTGGGCCCCGAGAAAAATGTTTTTCAAAAAGCGGGGCGCAGACTCAGGCAGAAGCTTAACCCATAAGTTAAAGCTATTCTGCAGAACGATACAGACGATTGTCTTTAAGCAGTGTAAAGACTAATCGAACGAATTTACGAGCAG
>JAFTXL010000083.1 GCA_017464985.1 Clostridia bacterium
AAAGCTATATACTTTCTCCTTTACCGCAGCATCACCTACGTTCACAGAGCGTTCCTTATCCGTGGGATTGATTGCAACCAGTATTGAGCAAGTATCTGTATATCGCCTGTACACAAGAGGATAATCACTGCTTATAAGCTCAAAACCCGCACTTTCCTGCAAGGCTGTATTCTTTTTTCTTACCGCAATCTGTTTCTTCAACTCATTAAGAAGCGAATTACCGTCCTCAAGCTGTTTTTCCACTGTGGGTCTGTTGATATCGGAATCCTGCACAATGTATAATTTATCCGCAGCAGCGGTAGAAAATCCGCTGTTTACTGTGCTGTCCCACTGCATAGGTGTTCTTGCACCTGTTCTGTGAAATCCGCCCTCGACCGATTTAAGTCCTTTCAAATACTTCATTCCTATCTCATCGCCGTAATAGACAAAGGGGACGCCCGGCATAGACATCATAAATGCGTACACAATCTTCATCTGCGTTTCATCGCAAAAATATGACATACGCTCCATATCGTGGTTTCCCGACGGAATACATATCAAGCCTTTACCGTATGTACTGTTAAGGCTATTAAGATAATATTCAAAAAATTCCTTTGCACTTCCCTTTCCGTCCTTTGAAAAATACGGATTTTCACTGTGAAACATATCAGGATAATGTGACGGTCCGCAATGGAGAAGAAAATCCATATCAAAGCCGCCCTCAAGTGCTTTTGCCGGCTCGCCCCATTCCGAAACAAATACCGCTTCGGGGAATTCCTTATTGACCACATCAAATATTTCCTGCCAGAGCCTTATGGTTTCTTTCTGCTCCTTATCATTCTTTACAAGACTTCCTGCCATATCAACTCTGAAGCCATCGCAGCCCATCTGAGTCCAGAATCGGATTATATCAAGAATTTCTGCACGGGTATCAAGTGCCGCCTCGGAATCAACCGCACATTGCCAGGATTCGGTAATTTCTGCAAATCCATAATTAAGTGCAGGCTGTGACGAGAAAAAATTCACTCCGCAGCACCCGTCACGGTCGGATATTCCTCTAAGACTTCCCTTCAATCCGCTTACACCCGCAACGTCTGTCCATATACAGTCCGTCCATACATAACGGTCACTGTATCTGTTTTTCTCTGCCTTTTTTGATTCTTCAAACCATTTGCACTCAACGGACGTATGTCCGGGAACAAGGTCAAGAATGATACGCATATCCCTCTTATGCACCTCGTCAAACAGACGTTTCAAATCCTCATTTGTTCCATATCTTTCCGCCGCCTTATAAAAGTCCCTCACATCATATCCCGCATCGTTAAACGGCGAATCAAAACACGGATTCATCCAGATTGCAGTAAAACCCATATCCTTTATGTAATCCAGCTTTTCCGTAATCCCGTTAAAATCGCCGATTCCGTCAGCATTTGTGTCATTAAAGCTTTGTGGATATATTTCATAAAATACCGCATTTTTAAGCCAATTTTTCATTGCAACTTCCCTCCGTACACTTTTTTTCAGTTACAGTATAGCATTTTCGGGAAAGCTGTGATATAATAATTTTAATTAAAAATATCATATTTTTACGATAGGGTGGTTTTGATGAATGTTGTATTAGAGGAAAATTTCCGTTTGAACGGTGTTGAAAGCCCAATACATTGTATTGAATTTGATTTTAAGGAAAGCTTCAAAATTCAATATCATTATCACGGCTACATTGAAATTCTGTTTTTCCTTGACGGCGAAGGGCTGGTATGGGTAAACGGTCGGTCTAACCAATACACAAAAAATACTCTTATTATCGTAAACTCCCAAAGAGCCCACGCAATCGACATCATAAAACCGTCTAAATATATCTGTATCAAGGTAATGCCTGATATACTCTACGCAAACGAGCTGTCTTTCGCAGAATTTAAATATGCACTTCCCTTTATATCGGAGGTACAAAATGGATATTTCTTTACCTCCAAAGACACGGACGAAATGAAAATATCGGATTTGATATCAGATATAATGCTGGAGTGGAACACAATGAATTATTGTTTTGAAATGGAACTGCGCTCTAAGCTTCTGGAATTTTTTACCCGTATTTTGAGACATTTATACAGCAACGGCTTTATTTCAGAGGTTGGAACCATCAGACCCGAAGTCAAAAAGGCGATTGTGTATGTTACCGATAACTATTCAACCGTTTCCGAAAAGGAGCTTGCCCGAATTTGCCATTTGAGCTATAATTATTTTTCATATCTGTTTAAGAAAACAATCGGCAAAAGCTTCAAGGATTACCTACTTGATATAAAAATATTTCAGGCAGAAAAAATGCTGCTGTCCACAGAAAAAAGTATAACGGATATTGCACAGGAAACAGGATTTTCCACTACAAGCCATTTTATATCCCAATTCAAAAAGAAAAACGGCATTACTCCTGCAAAATTCAAAAAAGAATTTACAGGCAATGAACAAGCACGTTCATAATCGCTCTCCTAATTATATTGTAATACATTGCATAATGCGATTTTTGTCGAAAAATATTGCATTATGCAATTTTTTGTGATATACTGTCAACAGATAAAAAGGAATTTCGACTATTGATATAAGGAGTGCGGACAATGGAATATAATACGAAGGAAATCGGCAGGATAATCGCCCAAAAGCGTCGAGAAAAGGGCTTGACTTTGGACGAGGTAGGTGCGAGAGTAGGCGTTACAAAATCAACGATACAGCGGTATGAGGCAGGACTTATCGGAACACCGAAGCAGGCGGTGCTTGAGTCGATTGCACGCACGCTGTCTATTGAGCCTTCAATACTGACGGGTAAAAAGACAAGTGTGCCCGCCAATGCCGAGCTGTATTATCCGAACGAACAGAAGATTGCAGTTCCGATTTTGGGCAAGGTTTCCGCAGGAGCAGGTGCATATGCGGACAGCAACAATATTTTAGGCTACATAATGGAGGAACGGTCACGGCTTACAGCATCGGAGGACTATGCGTATCTGCTGGTGCAGGGCGACAGTATGTACCCCGAATTTAAGGACGGCGACAAGGTGCTGATACAATGCACACCAAGTGCCGAGTCAGGCGATTATGCCGTAGTTATGGTGGACGACGACAACGGCGTTGTGAAAAAAATCGAAATAGGCACAGATTACATTACCCTACATTCGGTAAATCCGATGTATCCGCCACGAAAATTCGAGGGCAAGGATATGCTGAGAATACGTATTTTCGGCATAGTTAAGGGACTCAGGAGAAGCTACTGACTTTCTCAATAACACATATTTCGCCAAAATTGTTACAAATTTGTTATGGAAATCACGTGGAAATTGTGTTATTATAGGGAACAAGGGAAGGTCTTGATATATATTAAGGCTTGGGTATCAAAAAGGGAGTTAGTGGATATATTATGAAAAGATTATTATTGTTGACCGCAGTAGCGGCAACAACACTCACACAGGCTGCACACGCTGACGGAGATATTTCAATCCGTTTCAACGGAAATCCTCTCACAGCAGAGCAGCCGCCGGTTGTTGTAAACGACCGAACACTTGTGCCGGTAAGAGCCGTGTGCGAGGCTATGGGTC
>JAFTXL010000084.1 GCA_017464985.1 Clostridia bacterium
ATACAACAAACGATGCATACAAATGGTGGATTTGCAATAATTTCAAACAAATAACAGAAACACTGCACGGCATGGACATTCATCTGCCTGTTTATGCATCAAAAGCTCTTTACGGAAATATGGGATTATTCAAACACGCCCTGCTCGGCAGATACACAGGGCATGAAGAAAGATGCTTTATTATCGTAGGGATTCCCGTACGTAATTTACCTCCGGCAAACACATCAACAGGTCCTGCAAGGCCGATGAAATGCGCAAAATTTTACAACAACACAGGCTTCAAAGGTTATCTGCTTTTTTACATCGACTATGTGACCACAGCTATGGTTAAAGCCGTGGTTGTTTGAAACTGCCGTCAATCTCACCCGATGTTATAGAAAAAGTTCACGTTTTCGTTCAATCATCTCAGGCATTCTCAGCATATAGTCCTCAACGCCCTTTACATTAAAAGCACGCTTAATACTTGAACCGTCTGCCGCAACTCTTTTTGACACGCCTGCAGCGCCTACTGCAACTATACTTTGGTCTTCTTCCATGATGTGAATGTTGTACGGACTTTCACATCCCGGTCGGCAATAGCACACGTTTTCGTGATTACCTAGCATATTTTTCTGACGGTACATATAAAACGGGTGCATTCCCAGATTTTCCGCAAGCACCGACGCTGCAGCAACCATTTGCCCCACTTCATCACCGTGCAGAAGCTTTCTGTTTTCCATATCAAGACGCAGTTCAGCTGCACGTTTAATGCTCAAAGTATGTACAGTAAGACTGTCCGGATTGAATTCTTTGATTTTTTCAAGAGTATAAATAAAATCTTCATATGTCTCACCGGGAAGTCCGGCAATGATATCGGTATTGATATTCGCGAAACCTGCTTTTTTAGTCAGATAGAAAGCCTTTTCTGTATCATAGCTTGAATGGCGTCTGCCTATTCTTTTAAGCGTTGCGTCATTCATCGTCTGAGGATTTACACTTATCCTGTTTACACCTGCCGACTTTGCTTCCTTTAATTTTTCTTCAGTTATGGAATCTGGGCGGCCTGCTTCAAGAGCAAACTCACGCAATGACGAAACATCAAAATTATCAGTAATCATCTTCATATACCGAGCAAATTGTTTTTCATCAAGTGATGTAGGTGTACCGCCCCCGAGATATAAGGACTCGACCTTACAGCCTGAATTTTTCACAATTTCAACAGTTGCAATAAGCTCCTGCTCCATTAAATCCAAATATGTATCAATTGATTTCTTATACGTTGAAATAGGATTTGACGCAAAGGAACAATACAAACATCTTGTAGGACAAAACGGAATACCGATGTAAAAGCCGATGTTTTCCGGATGAATACGCTGTTCCTCCAAAAACTTTTCCTGTATGTCCGCTGTATTTACGGCAAGACGCGCTTTTTTTTCGTCCATAAGATAGAAGCTACCGAAATGGCGTAAAATGCCGTCATTATCAAGCCCTTGTTTCTTGAGCACATTTACTATCTTTGCAGGACGAACGCCCGTCATACAGCCCCACGGAGACGAATATCCTGTGTAGCTGCTCATTATCTTATATAAATAGCGCTTCAAAAGATTTGTATCGGAAATATTTTTGCCCTCACCGCCGGCAATGCAGGCGGCAATCTCTGCCGTAATTTTTTCACTTCGTATTACATTACCGCTGCTGTCGATTAAATCTATGCGGTATTCTTCTGCATTTGCACAGAGTTTCGGCATTTCACATACGTTGTTAAATATCTGCAGTGCTTCAAAGAAATGAAACGGCATCTCATTTTCCGGGAAATAAAATACAATCGAATTTTCGGCCATTGTATATCCTCCGTTTAACAGAGTACAGACGGTATGCCCCAGGCGCTTTCCTCTCCGATTGTAGAAGAACATCCGTGTCCGGGAAGTATCGTTATATCAGTATCCATTGTGTATAATTTCTTTATAGACTCCGCTAAATCTCTCGCGCTTCCGCCGAGATCCGTTCTGCCGAAGCCGTTGCAAAAAAGAGTATCCCCCGTAAACATTATCTTCTCCTCGGGAACGTATATACACATTCCGCCCGGTGTGTGGCCTGGGGTATGGATAAATTCAATGCGTTTTCCTCCGACAGAAAGGGTATCACTTTCAGAGACTTTCATATCAGGAGCCGCAAAAGTTTTCGGAGCGCCTATCATCTCCGACACATTTGCAACAGTATCATAAAATAGCGATTCTTCACTCACGTGACATACAGACACAGAACCGTCTGCTTCCGCAAGAAAGCTGTCAAGATAGTACGAATGATCAATGTGAGCGTGTGTGAGAATAATATACTTTATTTTTAAATTTCGCTATTCTGCTTCAGGAAAAATATCGGCAGGGCTGCAGCCCGCATCGATCACGGCAGCCTCGTGCTTTTCACCTTTAGAAACATCCGCACCGTCATTTTCATTCCAGTAAATATATGAATTAGAGCTTAATAATCCTTTGCCGCAAACCGTGTACATATTAAAATTCCTTTCTGCTGTCAAGCAATACAGTCATAGGACCGTCGTTGCATATATCAACCTGCATATCTGTTCTGAAACGTCCTGTTGCAAATTTAAGGCCGGGACATTTCTCCTTTACCTTTGAAACAAAATATTCATATAGTTTTTCGGCATACTCAGGGCTTGCCGCGCGTATAAACGACGGTCGTTTTCCTTTTCGACAGTCACCGTACAAGGTAAACTGGCTGATAATCAGCATCCCCATTTCTTCGTCCTCTGCGGTTTTATCAATAATAGAAAGATTTGTTTTGCCATCCGCATCATCAAATATGCGAAGTCCCGCAGCCTTTTCAGCAAGATAATCCGCATCACGCTCCGTATCGTCTTCACAGACGCCCAAGAGTACATTTAACCCTTTTCCAATCTCTCCGACACACTCGCCGTTCACTCTCACTGATGATGACTTTACTCTCTGTACAACTGCTCTCATATTTACCTCACGGCACGGCTTACTTCAACTACATTATCAAGCTGTTTAAGCTTTTCAATAATCGAATCAAGCTGCGCTCTGTCTCCTATTTCAATAACAAGGTCAATTATCTGATAAGCGTCCCTTGTCGTTCTTGCGTTAATAGACTTCATTGCAATTCTCATGTCATTTATAAGATTTGCGACCTGAAGCAACAGCTTCCTGTTATCAACTGCTTTGACAACAACTTCTGCAAGATGCGTCGCAGAACTTGCGTTTGCCCATCTTACATTTATCATGCGGTTTTCTTCATTGTCATTCATTGACATGACATTCGGACAGTCAATACGGTGCACCGACACACCTCTGCCGCGTGTGATGTATCCCACAATCGAATCACCGGGAACAGGATTACAGCAGTGCGCAAGTCTTACAAGACAGTTTTCTATACCTTTTACAATAATGCCGTTTTCTGAAGATCTCTCCTTCTGTACTTCGCGTTTCTGCTCTTCCTGCTGTGCAACAAGCATTTCCTCACGAATTTCATCTTCAAGTTTTTCAGCATTAACCCTCTCATATTCATCCTTGAGGCGTGTAACAGTCTTTTTAGCGCTCATCTCGCCAAAACCTATTACATTCATCAGATCGTCTATAGTGTTGAGATTATATCTGCGTAAATATGTGTCAATCCAGTTGCCTTTAAAAAGCTGACTATAATTATATCCGATACGCTTTAGTTCCTGTTCAACAAGCGCATGACCGCGTTCAATATTTTCCTCACGGCGTTCTTTCTTAAACCACTGACGTATTTTACTCTTCGCCTGAGAGCTCTTGACAATGGAAAGCCAATCTCTGCTCGGGCCTTTTGTCAATGATGCCGAAGTAATTATCTCAACAATATCTCCGTTTTTGAGTCTGTAATTAAGCGGTTTTATCTCACCGTTCACCTTTGCACCAACCATACGGTTTCCTACAGCGCTGTGAATAGCATACGCAAAGTCAATAGGAGTTGATCCGGCAGGAAGACTTTTTACATCACCCTTAGGAGTAAATACAAATACCTCATCTGTAAAAAGATCCATTTTAAACGCTTCAACAAATTCCGTAGAGTCGTTCATATCTTTTTGCAAATCAAAAAGATTACGTACCCACTCAAGCTTTTTGTCAAAGTCAGCTGTAGTTCTTGTTGTGGAATTAAAGTCAGCCTTGTACTTCCAATGCGCCGCAATACCTATTTCTGCTGTTTTATGCATTTCCCATGTACGTATTTGCGCCTCGAACGCAAATCCGCCCGGACCAATTAACGTCGTATGAAGCGACTGATATTGGTTTGGTTTCGGCATAGCGATATAGTCTTTAAATCTGCCCGGCATCGGCTTATATAAATCATGAAGTATTCCGAGAACAACATAGCAGTCAGGAACAGTATCTACGATAATTCTTATAGCAAGAAGGTCGTATATCTGATCAAGCGTCTTATTCTGATTTATCATTTTCTTTCTGACGCTGTAAAGATGCTTAGGTCTTCCGTCAAAAAACGCACGTATGCCCATGGCAACAGTTCTGGCTCTAGTTGTATCAAGAACAGTTTTTATATATTCTTCCTGCTGCTCACGTTTCTGGTTTATCTGTGCGACAAGATTCTCATATTCTTCAGGATAGAGATACTTAAAGCACAAA
>JAFTXL010000085.1 GCA_017464985.1 Clostridia bacterium
CTCAGGCGTTTCCGGATCAAAATCCTAAAACGCCTCGGAAATAAATCCGCATTGACTGTCAGTGGCGGATTTTTTCATTCCTGCGGCTTCGCTGTGCGAAGCCGCAGCGCTGCGCGCCGTCTCATAATCAGCCTTTGCCTTTTTAACATCTTCATCAGACGGCGCGCTTTCACACAGCTCTGCCGGCGCAGGGTGATGCACTGCGCCGCAAACGGGACACGGCTTGCCTTCGGCAAGCCCCGACGCCAATATTCCCGCCTGCGCATCAAAAAACGCCCGCTCTTTCATATCGTATTCATTCTTCAGTCTTTCGCAGTTCTGTGCGGATTTCTGATAAATCAACACCGCCTCGTTCCATTCTCTGACAAGCACGATATATTTCTGAATCTCTTTATACACAGCAGTCAGCTCGCTCTTTCTGCGTGTAGTATTTTCTTTTTTATTTTTTAATTCCGCAAGCCTTGTATCGGACATGGATATTTCTTCATGTTCCTTTTTCAACGCCGCAATTTCAGTCTCAAGCTTCTGTTTCTTCTGTTTAACCAAATTCAGAGACATTTCGACTTTTGATATTTGACCCACAGCCTCCTCATAAGAGTTTTTCAAACTCTCCTGCTTTGAATATTCCTCTGAAAAAGCTTTCAGTTCAGAGATTTTTCCGGAAAGTTCATCTGCTTTCGATTTACATCCTGCTTTCTTTTCATATTCCTCTCTAAGCAAATCAATATCGACATTAAGTTCCTTATATCTTCCCTGCAAACTTTCAAGTTCTTTCCGGGCTTTTTCGTTAGATTCCGCAATTCCTATTTTTCTGTCAATAGCTTTCAGCTTTTCGTGTAAATCAAAAAGCTTTTTCTCTGCACATTCCGCTCCTTTGCGTTCCTCATCGATTATCTGTTCTATAACAAAAACAGCCTCTGCAACCGGATACACGTTTGCAGCACTTTTAAATTTTTCTATCTGCGAAAAGTAAAGGCTTTCACTGCCGCACCGTACGCTGTTTACCGCACGGGATATAACACGGCTGCACTCTTCGTAATTTTTCTGGACTTCCTTGGCAAGTACCTTAAGCTCCTCCTGAACTGACAGATAAATACGGGTGTCAAAAATCTCACGCAGAATTTTACTCCTCTCCTCCGTTTTTGCTGTAAGCAATTTCATAAAATCGCCCTGCGCAATCATTGCAATCTGTGAAAAACGGTTTCTGTCAAGTCCTATAAGCTGCGTCACAGCGGCAGTAACATCTTTTGACTTAGTCACAGGCTGTCTGTCATCGGGATATACAAGCAGCGCGTCCGCTTTTTCTACAGTAGTACCCTCTCCTCTTTCACGCGGACGCTCATAATCAGGGTTTCTTCTTATATGATAAATATCACCTTTGTACATGAAATCAAATTCCACATATGTCGGTACGCCGACAGGCGCATATTTGCTTCGGAGCATGTCAGCCTCACGTATACTTCCGCTTGCCTCTCCGTAAAGCGCAAACGTAATCGCGTCAAAAATTGTAGTCTTTCCTGCTCCGGTGTCACCTGTAATAAGATATATTCCGCGGCTGCCGAGCTTTTCAAAATCTATTTCCGCCTTTCCTGAATACGGACCGAAAGCAGACATAACGAGTTTTACAGGTTTCATTTACTTTTGCCCTCCGTTCTTTCAATAATCTCTTCAAGCAATTTACGCTGTTCTTCGCAAAGCGACTGATTATTCTGCATCTCATATAAATCGGAAAACAAATCCACCGGTGTCTTTTCCTTTGTTATACGCGCCGTTCCCACCTCAGAAAAACTACGTGTACGGATATTATCATAATCAAGCCGCATTATGTTCTTGTATATCGCACGCAGCTTTCCTATCGCATCGGGAATATCCTCCTCGTCCGTCAGTGTAATATGCATATAGTCATCTGTGTCTGTACCGATATAGTTTCTGCGGTCTGTGATTTCCATATACGTTCCTTTAATCTCACGCATATCATGCAATGCTTTAAGCGGCACTGTTGATATCTCCACATTGCCTTTTTCTTTTACATCGACAACAGTTACAGACTTTTTGTGGCAGCATTCAGAAAACGAATATTTAAGCGGCGTTCCGCTGTAACGCACGTGCGGAACGCCGCAATGCTGCGCTCCGTGAATATGACCTAGCGCAGCATAATCAAATTTTTCAAATGTTTTATAATCAATATCGTCAAGACCTCCGATTGAAAGCTCCTCAGACTCGCATCTTTGTGCTCCCGTAACAAACTGATGCGCAACAATGATATTTCTTTCTGATACATCTGTATTCATCTTGTCAACCGCGTACTTTACAGCATCATCATATGTGTGTATTTCGGCATCGGGGTATGCATTTCTCACATGTATCGGCTTAATGAACGGCAGTAAATATACATTGATATATCCGTACTCATCATGCAGCTTCACAGGCTCTGACGCGCCTTTATAAATCGGAGACACAAACACATTGCTTTTTTTCATAATACTCGCGCCGAACGAAATACGCTCCGCGGAATCATGGTTGCCGCTCACAGCAAAAACATAAACATTCATCTGCATCAGCCTTGTCAGAAAACTGTCAAAAAGCTGAACCGCATCAAGCGGCGGCACTGTTTTATCATATATATCACCTGCAATAATAACTGCATCTGCTTTGTACTCCTCAGTTATTTTTAAAATCTCATTTAATATATATGTCTGATCGGCAATCATTGAAAACTCGTTTACTTTTTTTCCGATATGCAAATCGGCAACATGTATAAATCTCATATCAGCACTC
>JAFTXL010000086.1 GCA_017464985.1 Clostridia bacterium
CAGATGCATCAACTGTTTTCAAATAATCGTCAGGTGTATACATCTCATCTTTTGCCTTTGATATGACAGAACGTATACTCTTTACGGGAAATCTTTTTTCATCAATTTCAAGTTTTTTCATACAATCCTTGATAACCGACTGCACTTCACTTTCATCATATATGATAAAGCTCGATGTAAATCCAAGTCTCTCAGCATCTCTTCTCAATATTCTTCCGCACGCAGAGTGAAATGTACTGATCCACATGCCGGATAATTCACCGCCTAACAGGTTCGCAACACGCTCGGACATCTCTTTTGCAGCTTTATTTGTAAAAGTAATAGCAAGGATATTTCTCGGTGATACAAAACAGTTTTCGACCAAATGAGCTATTCTGTACGTAAGCACCCTTGTTTTACCGCTTCCGGCACCGGCAAGAATCAGAATCGGACCTTCTTCATGCACAGCCGCCTTATATTGCATATCATTAAGTTCATTTTTTAATTTCATACTTTTTCTCCGTATTATATGCGTACTCTTTCAAACTGGTTACGCTTTATTTCTCTGTTTGAAAACCTCATACATCACAACACCTGCCGCAACGGATGCATTTAATGATGAAACGGCACCTTTCATGGGAATATTCAAAACGTAGTCACACTTTTCACGCACAAGTCTTCCCATACCGTTTCCTTCGCTCCCTATCACAAGACCTGTAGGAGCTTTAAAATCAGCGTCATAAAAAACAGTATCGCCTGTTAAATCTGTACCGGCTATCCAAACACCTTTCTTTTTAAGCTCATCTATAGTATTTGGAATATTCGGAACGCGCGCAACCATAACATGTGAAACTGCTCCTGCAGAGCTCTTTGCTACAACACCCGTCAGCGATGCGGCGCGTCTCTTTGGAATAATAACTCCGTGCGCCCCTACTGCATCTGCGCTTCTTATAATAGCACCTAAGTTATGCGCATCCTGTATCTCATCGAGAATTATAATAAACGGTGCTTCTCCCAAGGATTCCGCTTTTTCCAATATGTCATCTACATCATAATATTTAGCTGCAGCAGTATATGCCATCACACCCTGATGATTTTTCGTGCCTGTAAGTTCTTCGAGTTTATCTTTAGATACCTTTGTAAATACGATGCCTCTCTCCTGCGCCATTGCTATGATAACGCGCAAAGACCCGCTGCTTGTCTCCGACATAAGAATCTTATTTATAGGAGTGCCGGCCTTTAATGCTTCAATAACAGAATTTCTGCCGTATATTATCTCGCTGTTATTTTGATTTTCATCTGAATGTTTCATTTTTTACTCTCCGTTTCTTCGACGATTATTCTATACGATTTTTCCATAATTTCCAATAATCTGTCTTTATTTCCCGAATAATAAAGATATCCTAAAAGAGCCTCAAATCCCGTTGCGTATCTATAATCAGATATACTTGCATTCTTAGGCACCGTGTGAGGATGCGAGTTTCGACCTCTCCGTACAATATTCTTTTCATCCTCTGTAAGCTCCTCTGATAACTTTTTCACAATAACAGCCTGAGCGTTGGCTTTTACAAAACAAATAGCGCGTCTGTGAAGCGAATTGACATCTCTGCGTTTTTCATCTTTGCATATAGCCGACCTGACATATAACTCAAATACCGCATCTCCCACAAATGCCAAAGCAAGCGGAGGCATCTCTATAAGTTCATTTTTTGACAATACTTTGTAATTACTCTCGAATAATAAATTTTCTGAATCCGGCATACTTTTTCCATTTCTTTTCATATTTGATATTCATTTATGATACTACAAAGGTAATTTCATAGCAAGAAAAAGAACTTCCTGATGCTTACCATTAATGCCTCCGTAAAAAAGCCCCCCGGGTCCGAAGAACACCGGAGGACAATAAAAGCAAACTTTGTGTATGACTATTATTCAGCTCTGACTTAATCTGTCAATCTCTAATGCTATCCGCCGCAGTACGGACAGTACAAATGCGATAGCTCATATGACCAATCCTGAGGAATAATGGATGTGTCAAGATACGAGTAACTGAATGTCAGTATAGGTCTGAATGTTCCGCTCTTGGAAGTAACACTCGAACACGAAGAAGTAGCAAGATAATATTTGCCGTATCGGTCTCTATGAGCTGTACATACGTTCTTTGTAGTATGGATGTCGCAATACTCAGTAGGCTCTGTACCGACCGCGAATATTTCCTCGGTAATAGGATATCTCGGGTCATTGTAACATTGAGATGTGGGAAGTTTTCCCGATACAGAACATACAGACTTAGTAACAAACTCATCATGTGTTTCAAACTCTTTTGTTTCAAGATTCTCATGAATTCTGTTCATTACTTTTGACCACATCTTGATAGCTGCACCGGCTTCCGAACCGGAAATAACAGTCTGATTATCATATCCATACCAAACAGCACAAGTATAATATGGTGTATACCCTACAAACCAATAGTCCTTTACATCTGATGTCGTACCTGTCTTTCCTGCAGTCGGTATAG
This sequence comes from Clostridia bacterium, assembly GCA_017464985.1. The sequence goes on from JAFTXL010000086.1 coordinate 2,498, forward strand.
CAGTACCCTCCGCGTTATAAACCTGCGCTGTTACACCGGTTCCGCCCGTTACAACCGATGTAAGAAGAGATGTCATAACGCTAGATGTAGTTTTCTGCATATAAACCTGTGTTCCTTTTTCCTCGGATTTATCTATAATCACATTTCCATCTTTGTCGTACAGTTTCGTATAAGTAATCGGTTCATAATATGTTCCGCCGTTTCCGAAAGGAACATATGCTGCCGCCATTTGACGTGTAGACACACCGGTTGACAAACCTCCGAGCGCAGCTGACGGCTGAGTTTCCTCCATCCTGTCAATACCTAAGTTTTTTAGATATGTCAGACATGTTGTAACATCCTTCTTATACAGTGTTACCGCATATACGTTATACGATCTTTTTAGCGCTGTCCGGACAGACGAAAGCCCGTGATATGCACGGTCAGCGTTACTGGGCCAAAGTTGGTCAGGATTTGTATCATCAAGATAAGACGGCGCATCATCAATCGCGGTTGCTGCAGTTATAACACCCGTATCGACAAGCGGCGCATAAACGAGTATCTGTTTGATATATGAACCCGGCTGACGCTGCATCTGCGTCGCACGGTTCCATGTAAGACTCTCCTTCTTTTCACCGTAACCGCCATACACGGCAACAACACGGCCTGTACTTTGGTCAATTATAGTAATCGCAGACTGAGCATTGTCCTCATCATCACTGTCACTGCTGTTTACAGGGAAATTCTCAACATTACAGTATTCTTCATCAACAATTTTTTGAACTTCAGGATCCTGTGTAGTATAAATTCTCACACCCGAATTATATATAATATTGTTAGCCTCTTTTGTCGTATAACCCATCTCCACAAGGTCAGATCTGACATCCGAGATAACCATATCAACAAAATAGCTGAAAACACCTGTTTCTTCCGTCTGTGAGCCGCCCTCGAAACTCTCATTTTCCGAAGATGAAGAAGAGTTCGACTCCTGGGTTACAAAAACAAGCTCTGTCTGAATCGCTTCAATATACTCTGTTTTTGTTATCAAATTCTGAGCATACATAGCGTCCAATATAACTATCTGCCTTTCATACGCATTAGCTCGTCCCAATGTTGTAAAAGGATTATACTTACGCGGACTATTTGTAATTCCGGCAAGAAACGCACACTCCGCAAGCGAGAGTTCTGAGACATCTTTGCCAAAATAAGTTTCAGCGGCATCGTGTACTCCGTATGCACTGTTTGCAAAGTATATAATATTCATATATGTTTCCAAAATTTCCTGCTTTGACATATCACGTTCAAGCTGAAGAGCTCTCCACTGCTCGCGCACCTTACGCGGAATACTTCTTTCGTCTTCACCGGTAAGATTTTTTACAACCTGCTGTGTAATGGTACTTCCGCCGTGGTCTGACATTCCCGGAACAACATAGCCTACAACAGCGCTCAGCGTGCGTTTAACATCTATTCCGTTATGCGAATAGAATCTCGAATCTTCTATTGCAACAAACGCATCACTGAAGTCCTGAGGAATATCTTCAAAATCGGTCCACTCACCTGTGCTTATTGCTCCCTGGCTTCCGTCAAGTTCCGCTATAACTTCTCCGTTGCTGTTATACATATATGATACATAACCAGTCACTTCGTACTG
>JAFTXL010000087.1 GCA_017464985.1 Clostridia bacterium
CGCCGCCTCCTCCGGAGATACTTTGCCCATAAATTCGATACCGGATTTCAAAAATATTTTTCTTATACGGCGGCTGACCGCAGTTGCCGAATATACTTTCAGAACACCTTTTCTTAATGAAACTTCACGTCCAACTGCAGCGAGTGTACGCCATCTGTCCGTACCGAGATTCCCGGCATACACAAATACCTTTTTCCGATGTGTTTGCATCGGCTTTTCAGAACACTCATTTTTTCTACTTATATATCTTTCCCCGTCTGCAGGTTTAAAAAGTATCTTACACGGAACTTTGAAAGCCTTAGAATACTCTTCAGACTGTGCGTCACAAACAGTATAGATGCAACGGCAGTTTTTTACCGCGCCGCGAATCGACTTTCTTTTTAGAATCCTGTCAATCCAAAACAGAGGTGAATAGGAAAACTGTTTCATCGTATATATGTCATCTGATATATAACATAATGTCGGTACTTTTGTTAATTCCCTTACATAGCGCAGTATTCTGTTCGTATGAAACATATAATAAACAGGGGTAAAAATAACATCGGGAGCAAAATCTGTTACAAACTTCTTTAAGGCCGGACTTTTCCAGCGGCTGAAAAACCATATAATATCCCGTCCCCACATAACAAGCTGAAAACGTATTTTTTTTAAGTTGTTGTGAATATTCCCGTCCTGTTTATTCAGAGATATTGCCGCCCGTGCGGCGTTTTCCGCGGAAAACGCCGCGCCCGAAGGACTGTTTTTATCTTTTAAATTTTTGATAATGCTTTTTTCCGTGATCTGAAAATACTGCTTTACGCACGAATTATCAGGCACGCCGTAATTGCAGTATATATTTGCAATCGTTATGTCCGGCATGCCCTCAAACAATGCGGAATATGTCATTCCGAAACTGTTGTCATACGACCACGCAGTATTTGATATTACAAGAATCTTAATCTTTTTCATTTGCGCCTCCACTTTGAAGCACAATACGCAGCAAAGCACGCTGAATTATAAAGTCTGTGCCGAATCAAAAAATACATTATTCTAAAAAATGTCTTGTGTACTTTTTTTGTAAAATACGGGGTTTCAGTTTTATTCCTAAAGACTTTTTTTATTTTATTGTCATTCAGAAAATCTTTGACCATTGAAGCTTTATTAAAATATCCCTTTGTAGGATTTTTATCTGACATTATATTCACAATGTGCGCAGTCACGCTTCTGCATAAAAGAGCCGCACTTTTAATGTCGGTGTCTTCTTTTGAAAAACCTGTTTCCGTCAAAAAAGCAATGCATGAATTATATATATACAGGAGATTCTCTTTGAAATTATCTCTGTAAGAGCCGGTAATGCTGTTACGCCGCTTAAGTTTTGATTCCGCCGCCATATCATAAAAAGAAATTTTCTTTGCTTTTTTCAGAAAATCTAAATTAAATACAATATCCTCTGCGGTTATTCCTACAGTAAAAAGGAGAGAATTAGATTCAATCACAGATCTTCGGTACAAAAGCGCAGTAGTACCCCACGCGCAGCACTTTTCTATAATAACTTCTGCGCCAAAAATTACGGGATCCTCCGTACAGCAGCTGCTTTCAAAATAAGATTTAACATATTCAGCAGTATCTCCCATATATGTTCTGATATACTTTTTCGGAAATACCGCATCAGACTTTTCTTTTTCAATAATCCGCACCATATCACGTATCGCATCGGGCAGCGCAAAATCGTCTGAGTCCAGAAAAAAGATATATTTGCCCGTTGAAACACCAAGGCCTGTGTTTCTTGCAGCAGACAGTCCAAGGTTCAATTCATGATGCAAAAGCTTTATTTTTTCATATTTTTTAGCAAATTCATTGCACACACAATAAGCATTATCGGGAGAACCGTCCACAACAATTATTATTTCAATATTTGTGTATGACTGATTCAATACCGACAAAACCGCTGTTTCTACATATTTTTCCGTATTATATACAGGTATTATTACAGAAACTAAAGGGTCATTGCTCATCACACTTATAAATTCTCCTTATACCAATCCATAGCGAGCTGTATTCCGTCCTCGAAATTATAATCCGGATCATAGCCCAAAAGACGTTTTGCCTTGCTTATATCGGCATTTGAATGTTTTATATCGCCTGCTCTATCAGGACCGTATTTAGGCTCAACAGACACTCCGAGACCTTTGCAAATTGCATCGTAAACATCTATCAAATACTCTCTGCCACCGTATGCAATGTTAAACGCCTCTCCTGCAGCTTCACTCGGTGCAATGCACGCCTTAAGATTTGCTTCAACTACATTCAATATATAAGTAAAGTCTCTTGACTGCTTGCCATCACCGTTTATTACCGGCTGTTCGCCTCTCATGAGCTGTTTAATAAACTTCGGAATAACCGCTGCATACGCTCCGTCAGGATCCTGTCTGCGACCAAATACATTAAAATAACGCAATCCGACAGTCTCTAAGCCATAAAGTCTTGTATAAAGGCTTCCGTACTCCTCACATACATATTTTGTAACGGCATAAGGAGACAGCCGCTTGCCTTCAAGGCCCTCTGTCTTAGGTAAAACAGGATGGTCTCCGTATACAGATGAGCTTGATGCATAAACAAAACGCTTAACACCGCATTTTCTTGCGGCTTCCATCATATTCAATGTGCCTCTTATATTTATTTCTTCATAAAGAAGAGGAAATTCTATGCTTCGCGGAACACTGCCCCATGCTGCCTGATGCAGTACATAATCAACCCCGTCACATGCTTTCATGCATGTATCAAAATCACATATGTCACCTTTTATAAAAGTGTACGACGGATTCTCTACAAAAAGATTTATATTTTCAACTTTACCTGTCGAAAGATTATCAAGACATCTGACAGTATATCCCATTTCAAGAAGAACCTCACACAGATTTGACCCTATAAAACCTGCGCCTCCTGTTACCAAAAACACTGAGTTCTCTTTAAATTTAATACCGCTGTAACCCATTAGTTAAATCATCTCCATCACAACTTTTGCACTCAGCGTACAAAACGCCTCATACTCTTCATCATCCAGGTGCTTTTTAAGTATACTGAGTCCTTTATAATAATCCGGACTTCGTCTATCTTTATTATGACAGTCAGTTCCCATAACAACAGGCAATTCCGATCTCACTACAGGAAGAATGAACTTTCTCAGCTTTCTTACGGTTAAATTCGACGAGGTGAATTGGAAAATGGCATCGGGCAAGTCAAAAATTTCTTCAAAGTCCTTTTGGGTATATAAACCCATATATCTCTCAAAATGAGCTATCATCGGAATAAGGCCGTGTTCATAACGTATTTTTTGAATAAATTCATACATCCACGGCTTATATGGCAATCCGGGAAGCTCAATCAACAGAATATTTGAATTTCCCATACAGAGTTTCTTTAAATCAGGGCATTCCGCAACACTTCTGTTAAGCGCAACCTCAGCGCCTAAAATAATTGACAGATTACTTATTTTACTGACGTCTTTTACCTTTTTATATGCATCATCGCGGCGTCTGATAAACGAATCAATAACCTTTTCGGTCACTGTATCCTCTTTGAAATGCGGTGTTGCCGCAATATAGTGTTTCTCCTCACATGACTGTTCTTTTATCATTTCAAGCATACATATAGTTTCCTCAACACTTTGAGAACCGTCATCTACTCCGGGCAATATATGTGAATGAAAATCAACTGTTGCAATCATTGTTTATTGTCACGTCCGTTTTGCTCTGTATTTAAACCTGCGTCCAATTCGACAGACATTTCTTTTTCGGATTCTTCCTGTAACTCTCTCTCATTTTCTCTATCCTGATTTTTGTAATAAGAGGAATAATATCTGTTATTCGAATATGATCTACCGTATGTTCCGCCGTTGTAACTTGAATAACGGCTGAAACCTTTATGTTTCTCAATTACACCGGTCAGAACAATACCCAAGATGTTAGCATTTACGTTCGTCAGAGTCTCTATAGCCTGGTGCATAGATTTTGTTGTCGTAATATTCTGACGGGAAACCAAAACAACGCCACTTACTTTGTCTGAAAGAACAACCGCGTCAGTTACAATGTTTACAGGCGGAGTATCAATGATTATATAATCGTAATACTCTTTTACTTTTTCAATGAACAAACTCATGTTTTCGCTGCCGAGAAGCTCTGACGGGTTCGGAGGAACCGACCCCGCAGTTATAACGTCAAGGCCGGGACGCACGTTTCTACAGAGAGCTTTTGAGAGAGGTTCAAATCCACCCAAGAACAACGAAAGTCCGTGAGAGTTATCAATTCCGAAAATCTTATGCATAACCGGCTTTCTCATATCCGCATCAATCAAAAGCACTTTAGAATTCTGAGCAAATGTAATGGCAAGATTTGAAGACGTTGTACTTTTACATTCACCCGGCATCGCAGAAGAAACAAGCATAACCTTACCATTTATAGGATGAAGCGCATATTGAAGATTTGTTCTGATCGTCTTATATGCCTCCTGAACGTGCGGCGAAGTCTTTTCGCTGAGAACGTTTTTTTTAATCAACGATATGCTGTGCAGAGGTTGTCTTTTCTTTTTAAAATTAAATAAAGCCATTTTCATTTATCCTCCTTCTTCTCAGCAGTATCGGTATTATATACGTACCCATAATCGTAAATTCCTCTGTACTTGTCAGCCTCCTGCAAGTCAGGAACCTCACCGAGAGCAAGTACGCCAAACAGTACTTTAATATCTTCTTCGCATTTGATTGTATTATCAAGGTACGCAATCAGGAAGAATATTGCGGCAGAGAATACACATGCGACAGCTGTTCCTATAAGAGTAGTCTGAAGCGTCTGAGTACTCTCCCTTACAGGAGTGGTAGCAGACTCAATAACACGTACAGAACCTATATCATAAAGCTGATTTATAACAGAGGGCAATACATTTTCAATCGCAAGTGCAACAGCTTCCGACTGCCTTGCATCTGAAAACGTTACGTCTATCTGGAGAATTTCCGTATCTCCGACAGCACCCAAAGTAAGACTGGACTTTATGTCACCAGTATCTATATTTTCTATCCAATTATCTCCTGCAACAGCAACTTCGTCATCACTGTAAGTATATGTCAGTTTCTCTTTATATCCGTCATTTGCTTTGACATCTTCCAAAAACATATCAAGCGCGTCTTCAGTCTTTATAACCTCAATATATGTGCCAATAAGACTCTTCGACGCACTTATTGATGATGCTGAAAGTCCTACAGCAGCATACTCCTCCAATGCAGAATATTCATTCATGGTAAAATTCCGCACAAGGAATTTTACAGAAGACGTATATCTCGTAACCGCAGTATGTCTTGCATATCCATACGCAATTCCCCCACCTAAGAAAGCAGCCAGCAAAATCCATATTATATTTTTCACCAATACATTTAATACAAAAGAAAGGTTAATATTTGCTTCTTTCAATTTATAAACGCTCCTTTCAGCAAAACAAAATACGCCTTCACCAAAACTTATCCAACAGATGAATTATACAAATGGAGTCAAAATTAGTCAACCTGTAAAACACATCATGACGGTGTCAAGTTTTTCTTGGAGTTTTTAAATTTCGATTCAACAACCCCATACACAATAATAAGTGGTTCGTTTTAGTCGTTAATTACTTTTAGCAGACTGCGTGTACCCGGCAGTTCACTGCAATAGCTGCTTTTGCTTTCAAATATGCTCCAGTCATATTTGCCGTTAAATATTTC
>JAFTXL010000088.1 GCA_017464985.1 Clostridia bacterium
ATGCTATTATATCAGCAAAACCTGTCGTACAAAACAGCGGACACGGATTTCCCTGTCCGAAAGGCTCCATCATAGCAACAGCTTCGGCATTTTCCACAGTAAGCATATCTGGCGTCAGAAATGCGTCTATTTCATATGTATTGAATATTGTATGCTCTATCTCATGCTGCTCGGCATAAAGATTTATTCCCTCAATAAGCTGTTTAATATTATTTATCTCAACGGTAAGTCCTGCCGCCATCTCATGGCCTCCGAACCGTTCAATCATATCGGAATTTTCTTTTAACGCATCGTATAGATTAAAGCCCGGAACCGACCTTGCAGAACCTCTTGCGCGCATTATACCGTCTTTACACTCTTCCTCACAGCATGAAAGAACAATAGCCGGCTTTGAAAATTTTTCGGATAACTTTGAAGCAACAATTCCTATTACTCCGTGATGCCATTCATATCCCAAAGCTAAAACAACACTGTCCAAATCTGAAGTTTTCAAATTCTCCGGTTTTAACGCTTCCTCAAATATCAAATTTTCTATCTTTTGACGCTCTGTATTTTTTTGACTGAGAACAGCAGCAAGTTCCTCTGCCTTATCCGGTTCGTCACAAAGCAAAAGTTCCAATGCGCAGTCCGCATCTCCCATTCTTCCCGCTGCATTTATCCTCGGCACAATACTAAAAGTAATATTTGTTGCGGAAAGCATACTTTCACCGTTTCTGCCTCTTGCCTGCTTTATTAGCTCATGCAATCCCACCCACGATGTGTTTGCAATATTTTTAAGACCGTTGCTCACTATGATTCTGTTTTCGCCTGTAAGAGGCATAGAATCACCTATAGTACCGATTGCAACAATGGGAAGATACTCAAGAATCTCCTCCCCTACACCTATAACGGTACTGATAGCTTCCACAAGTTTAAATGAAACACCGCAGCCTGCAAGGGTTTTATACGGAAACAGGCTGTCCGGCCTCATAGGATTCACCGAAGCAACTGCCTGAGGCAATATATCACCGCACTTATGGTGGTCTGTAATTACAATATCTATCTCCTTCTGTGCCGCGTATTTCACTTCTTCCAGAGCGGCAATTCCGCAGTCAACCGTTATAATGAGAGTAGTTCCTCTTTCTGATATAATGTCTATAGAACTATCGGAAAGTCCGTATCCCTCCAAAAGCCTGTTCGGTATATAGTAATCAATATCAGCACCAAGGTAATTCACTAAAAAATGATACAAAACCGCAGTAGCCGTGATACCGTCCGCATCGTAATCTCCGAAAACCGTAATATGTTCACCGCAGTCAACTGCGGCAAGAATACGTTCAACAGCTTTGTCCATATCGGGAAGCAAAAAAGGATCATGAAGTTTATCCACAGTCGGATTCAAAAAACTAATAATTTCCTCTTCCCCGCATACACCGCGCTTTCTGAGTAATTCCGTAATGAAATCAGGAACACCGTCTATGTGACAGCCCTCGTCTGTATTTTTCTTTGTAATCCATATATTTTCAAACAAACCCGTCACACCGCCCTGATAAAATAAATGTAAATTTTGTTTTGTAAAACAAAAGACCTGAATAAATTCAGGTCTTTTGCATTCTGTCAATAACTGTGCGCACCTATGTTCTGCAAATAACCTCAGGACACACAGATTCGTTTTAAGTAAAAAACTGACCGTCTAAGACATGTCAATACTTACGCTTTCTTGCTGCCTCAGACTTCTTTTTTCTTTTTACGCTGGGCATCTCATAGTGCTCTCTCTTTCTAACCTCTGCAAGAACACCTGATCTGGCGCATGATCTCTTGAATCTCTTAAGAGCACTGTCGAGTGACTCATTTTCTTTCAATCTGATCTCTGACATTTAATCCCCTCCCTCCAATGGCAACAGCCTGACTGTAAAATCAGTACCGCCAAAGCAGTATAACAAAACATTTATTAAAACCAGCTGTCGCTTACTACTGGGTTGCGATGCTTGTGACAGTCATCCGCAATACATGAATTATACAACACGCTTCAAAAAACTGTCAACCTCATTTTTTATCAAAAAGCATGTCAACCGCTTACGAAAAACAAAAAAATCTGTAGTTCCCACGGCATGAGTTGACACATAACGGTTTGATTTTATCGTAGCGCAATAAATTGTTCTGCTGCGGATTCATCAGTAATTGCCCTGTATCAAAACAAGTCAACTTCCGAAAGACTTAAGCCTTACCTCAAGCATTGTAATATCTTCAAACTGTTTATTTTTCCGACAAAATCAGCGAAGTCTAATTTTATTTGTTCGTAAGAAGTCGTTTTCGCCAAAAAAAAACAACCACTTTCGCACCTGGCTTCTGTATCACCATCCATGCAAAAGCAAATCATATTACCAGGATTATCGAAAAAGCACCGCAAAAAAGCAGGAAGCAAGCCTGATATAATTAGTTTCAATATACCTAATTTCATGTCTCACTTCCTCTATTTATAAACTCAAAATCCTACCGTAAAATCACACCTTATTTATCAGAACTTCGGCGGCTGGTTTGTCGCTGCTGCCGACTGAATAGATGTATCGTCATTTACAATCTGCGGAACACGGCTTACACCGAGACGGTCAGCACCTGCATTCAGGAAAGCATATGCGGCTGCTCTATTGTCAACGCCGCCTGATGCCTTTACCTGCATCTTGCCGTCAACAGTTTTAATCATCAGCTCGATATCATGAATAGTAGCACCGCCATTACCCATTCCTGTAGAAGTTTTCACAAAATCTGCGCCTGCCTTGCAGCTGAGCTCGCACGCAAGAACTTTTTCCGCGTCTGTAAGATAACATGTCTCAATGATTACCTTAACCTTAACATCTTTGTTTTCGCCCTTTGCAGCTTCTACAACAGCCTTGATGTCCTCGTATACGAAATCAGTTTCGCCGCCGCGAAGAGCGCCTATATTGATTACCATATCAACTTCATCAGCACCGTCTTTAACAGCTTCCGCAGCTTCCATAGCCTTGATAACAGTCTTATTAGCTCCGAGAGGAAAACCGATAACTGTTGCTGTTTTAACTTCTGTACCTGCAAGCTGCTCGTGTACAAGCTTTACATGAACAGGATTTACACAAACCGCTGCCGCACCGTATTCAATTGCCTCTTTGCAAAACTCTTTAACCTTTTCTGTCGTCGTGTACGCACGCAACACAGTGTGGTCGCAATACTTTGCGTAGCTTGCATCATAACCTTTTTCCAACATAACAAACACCTCATACTTTTAAAATTATATTACATTAAAGCCATCTCTCGCATATAGCGCCGCACCTACAGGTACGTTGTTATCCATAAGCAGGCACTGAACTATTTTATAACGGTCCTTGCCTGATATAAAAACATACTTCTTTGCATATTTGCGAATAGGCTCAATAATCAAATCACCTAAGTTTGCGACACCGCCGCCTATTGCAACAGTATCAACACCCAATATTGTTATAAGATTTGCAATACCCATACCGAAGGTATGACCTATACGGTCAAGCTCCTCCAAAGCAAATGTATCACTTTCTTCCGCCGCTTTTTTCAGCATACGACAATCAATTTTTCTGCAATCGCCGCCGCAAAGCTGCATAAGCATTGAACCCTGCGGAACATAACCGTCTTTTCTTAACCTCTTCTCTATCTGAACACCGCTGCAAAGAGCTTCAATCCTCTCAACAGCATTTCTTTCATCAGAAGTCCAGTCTACAGTATATGTGTTTCCGAAATACGCACCGCCGTAACCTATACCGTCCCATGTCTGGCCGTTTACAAACAGCGAACCTCCGATTCCGGTACCGATGTTTGTATAGAAAAATTTATCAGACTGCTGGCCGCTGCCCAATTTAAGCTCTGCATATCCTCCTGCAACTGTATCGTTTACAACTGTCACAGGCAAAGGATATTTCTCTTCAAGCCATGTCTTCAGCTCAAAGTTTTCCCAACCTGGGACGTGAAGAGATGTTATAACACGGCCTGTCGCAGTCTCCAAAGGACCACCAAAACCTACTCCGATTGCTATCACCGCGGGAAATTCCTTAAGCAATGCATCAATTGTTTTTTCTATCCACGCACAGATATCAGATGCGCCGTTTACAAGCACAACTCTTTCACTTACCATACGAACAATCTGTCCTGCTCCGTTGCAAACCGCAATCTGCTGTTTTGTGCCGCCGATTTCAACACCTAAATATAGATCAGCCATTTAATTCACCATCCTAAACAGTTTCATCATATACTATATTGTTCTTCATTATATTTCAGAAAAATTTTTCCGTCAACGATTATTCGCTTTGCCTCCGGGGCAAACAGTATACTATTACTTAACACCAATTTCCATAACAGTCTATTAAGAGAAATGCTCCTCCAAAGAATCCAGCAATGTATTCAACTTTATAAACAACTCATTAGAAGTACCGGCACCGTTCCCACTGTAAACGATGCATCGACCGTCATCCAGGCGAATACCAATAGACCATCCCAAGTTACCATCCGCATATGCAGATTCATCTTCATCAATTCTGTTCTTATTCTCCCAAGTGGTAATTCCACTCTCAAATAATACTTCTTTCAGAAATTCTTTATCATCATCTGTCAAATCCGCAATTTTGCTTTCAGAGCTGCATTCGGAAATAATATCCATCATATCAAAGAATACCTGGCCAACAGAAAAATCAATCACCATATACTCATTTTCAATGCCTTGGTGATATTCCCAAACCAAAATCTCGACCTGATCCAAATCATCTTCTGTCAACTTGCCTTCTGCCTGCTGATAAATTCCGCTATAGTCGGTTGTGACAGGCTGTGCTTTTTTCCATAAATATAAGTCAATCAAGCGAGACATAGAGTATTCTTCAAAATTTGCGGCAGTCAGTTTAAACATATCCACAAACTCATCAAAATCCACATTTTCAAAATCCTCTTCTGTAAGCTCACTGTGAGCAATTATATATTCCTTTGTTACCTCATTATCAGGCGCACCGCATATACTTTCAATATACTCACTGAGCAAATCACTTTTAACTTGATATCCCGAGTCGATAAATACTCGATGATTCATATCTATATAGAAGTGATACAGACCTCCTCCGTACTGTGAATAAATGTTAATATGGTATTTCATATCACGCATCGTATCCGTAATGTCTATTGGAGATTCGGAAAACTCAAACTCTTTTAAATCCTTTTCGATTTCAAGACATTCTTCTTTTGAAATGTCATGGTTTATTCCTTTAATAAAATTATTTTCTGTAATTTCATCCAACGATCCATGGTCAGCCAAGTTGAATAACGAAAAGTATCCCTCGGCAGGCTGCCTGGACCATATATCTGTCGTAATCTTATATTTTGTTTCAATATTTTCCAATACAGAATCCAATTCACCGGATCTTTCTAAAATCAAGCCGTTTTGAAACTCTGCAGTATAATGTGTATCAATAGTTAATTGTTCAATAACAACGCCGTCTGCATCAAGCATCTCAAGAGAATAATATAGATAACCGTCAAATGAATCTTCTTTTTCTTTTGATTCATTTAATGCGGAAATGAGCAGCTTAACATCTTCTTCAGAAAGAGAAATATCAAGCGGCTCCTTATACATATTTTCTGCAACGTCTGTTATTCTGATATTAACTACATCCTCCAATATTTCGTTCAAACCGGCGTTTGATTTACATAAACAATTATCTGCGGTTTCTTTGATCCCGGCAGAAGCCGTTTCCAAAACTTCAATTTCAGAGGTTCGAGAACATCCTGTAATGACTGTAGTAAAGATTATAACCAACAAAATAACAACAACTGATTTTTTCATAAAAAACTCTCCTTAAATTTAAGTATCTACTCTATATCTCGTTGTTTTTTTTTGTTTGGTTTCATAAGATGTAAAATTTTTTCAAATAAACCTCATAATACATCGCATGAGCCTGCAGCATTTTGCCATTTGGCCCCGTCATCAATTTTTATTTAAAAAGTTATTGTCACCGTAGTTCCTTTCCCGACTGTACTGTCAAGTTTAATTATACCGCCGTGATATGCCGCGGCATGCTTTACAATGGAAAGGCCGAGGCCTGTGCCTCCCGTTTCCTTTGAGTGGCTTTTATCCACACGGTAGAAGCGTTCAAAGATACGCGACTGATGCTCGGGAGGAATGCCGATGCCGGTATCGCTTACAGTTAATACCGTATTCCCTTTGTCATGGCGAACGTCAATATTCACCTTACCGCCGGGGATATTATATCGAATCGCATTGTCGCAGAGATTGTATACTATTTCATATAGATATCTGCGTATTCCATCAAGCACACACGGCTCGCCGCTTAAATGAAGTTCAATCTGTTTTTTTGCTGCCGAAACAGTCAATACATCGATTGCTTCCTTTGAAACATCATATAAATCCACCGATTCGTCTGCCGGCTCGCTGTTTTCATCAAGTTGAGATAATCGGATAATATCATTGATAAGCGAAACAAGTCTCTCTGCTTCATTTTTAATATTTCCAATAAATCTCCCCGTATCCTCCGGCTTCACAAGTCCGTTTTCAAGCAATTCCGCGCTTCCGATAATAGACTGCAGAGGTGTTTTCAGTTCATGTGACACATTTGCCGTAAATTCCCGGCGTTTTTGCTCCGCAAAGGCTGTCTCGGTAACATCAAAGCAAAGTATAACAACGCCGAAAGTATCACCGTCAGACTCAATACAGCTTATACCGAACTGATATTCACATCCGTTTTTCTGTTCACGAAATTCACTGTGCTTACCGCGGAAAGCGTCGTTTATAGCCCGGCTCATCTGCGGACTTCTGTCAACTGTAAGAAAATCGCGTCCGACAGGAACCTCGTCTGTTCCGAACAGTTTTCTTGCCGCACTGTTCATGCTGAGTATAAAACCTTTTTTATCAAGCAGAACAAGCCCCTCATTCATAGACGCTGTAATCTGTTCAAACTCATCTGTTTTGCGTGTAAGCTCATTCATCTGTTCTGTAATCTGTCTATGCTGCTTACCGATTTTCGTAAGAATCGGAGAAAGCTCCTCATATGAATCATTTTCTGCGGGATGCTCAAGATCAAGTTCATTCAGAGGTTTTACAATTCCCTTTGCCATACGCCGCGCAAGAAACGCAGACAGGCAGATTGACAAAACCATAATTACAATCATAGGAAAAAGTACATCGAACAGCAAAGCAAAAACCGAATCAAGACTTGCGGAAATACGCAAAACAGTACCGTCAGACAAACTCTTTGCGGAATATATCATCTTTTCCGTAAGCGTGTCAGAGTATCTTGAGCTTTCACCGCTGCCAAAGCTTAGTGCTTCATTTATTTCCTCACGCTCCATGTG
>JAFTXL010000007.1 GCA_017464985.1 Clostridia bacterium
CGGCGGAGAGGATGTTATCACAAGCACTCAGATCAGATTTATGCGAAGAGCAATCCGTGATCATGCGAAAAGAGACTCCACGCTCGCGTATACTATGCATATGTGGCCGGCAGTAAGAAAAGGCGAAGAAAATTATATAAAGCCGATGAAGAAATTTGCGGACTTCTTCTTTAACTCATCACTTTGCTACGAGATATCTTTCCTTAAAAAGAGAATATATGAGATGAGAGAGGAATTGAATGATGAAGATAAAGAGCAGCTTGAGAAATTTTTGAGTTTTGAAGCACTTGAGCATTTTATTCCGCACGGTGGATTTTTAGTACCGAAAAATTCAATTTTCAATGAATTTTACTACGAATAACAGAAGTATTTCGTACAAAAAAGTTTCTTTACTCAATCGGGATATCCAGGCAGCTGAACTTATCAAACAGCAAATCTTCTACTTTCATGTCCTTTCGTACGTCTGCAAAGAATACGGGAACCTTGACAATCAGATGCAGGCTGCGATAACCGTTCGGCTTCGGATTGGCAATTTTGTATATGTCATCGATGTAAGAGCATATGACATCGTGAACAAGTCTGTTGTAATCAGTATCTTCATAGTCTCTTAATATTTCATTAATTCATCTGACAGCCGAATGATTTCGGGAGCGGCTTTTTCACGTTCTTTTTTTAAAATACGGTTGTATAGCGGATAAGCCACACAAACGGCTGCGATGCCGATAATTCCGATGATAATTCCAATTATGATTCCGACATTCCCGTGTAAGCTCAGCGTTTCACGGATATCGGTCATAACAAGACTCATTCCAAGTCCCATGATAATGGCGCCGATAATACCGACAACCAACGAAACGGTAGAGGCTTTTTTGTAAACACTCGCGTCCAATCTGCGAAGCTGCGCCATCTTGTCTTCTTCCGGCTGTATGTATTTTTTTCGTATATTTTTTATTTCTTCCTGCTCTTTGGCGGAATAGGTATAGCTGAAAGTTTCTTTGTCATTCTGATTTTCCATTTTGATTCCTCCTGATTTGTATGATTTCTTTGGTTGTCTGTACGAGCATATAAACCGCCATAACAATCACTGCCGCACTCACTCCTGCACCTGTTAAAACAATCATGATACGCTGATTATCAGCGGACATGTCTGCTCCGAACTGATAGAACATTGCCGTCTCCAGCGAAAGCATAGAAACAAGCGCTGCTGAAAAGGCAATAATCTTGGCCGTTGTCATGATGGGGCTGTTATACTTGCGGTATTTGATAAGATTTATAATTGTATTCGTGGTTATATAAAAAGTGTAGGATGCCATTACATAAATCATGGTTCCGTGATATTCAAAGCCTTTGTTCTGATAGAGAATCATCAAAACTGCGCCGGACAGAACAATATTAAGCGTTAAAAGAATATATGAGCATATTCTTGCGCTTTTCAGCTCTCCGAGCCTGTTTTTTCCAATTCCTGTTGTTCTGACATACCGTGCCAGCAGAAAACGCATAACTGACAGGATTATATAATATCCTGCTAAAACGGTAAACCACATAGAACGGTACATTATATACGACAGCACATTTATACCGACATACAGAAGATTGACAGCAAGCGAAGCATATAGGGAGATGTGAGTTCTGAATGCAGCATCTGTCAGGTAACGGTTTCCGAGCGGATTGTCATAAAGCTTCTGCTTGATTTCCTTATAACGTTTTGGCAGTACTGCCGCAAAAAAAATGCACAGCACCGATAAGGTATAAAAAGCCGCCACGTATACGACATAAGCAATCGGTGAGTTGCTTCCTATTTTAATCAGTACAAGCGGCACCATGACTGCGCTGATAACTGTAAGTACAATCATCAGCCATATGGGGGGATATAGTATCTTTTTACCGAGCTTTTTCCAGTCCATATTAAGCCCTCCGTATTTTCACGGTGAAGGTTGTGCCTTTGCCGAGTGCGCTCTCAACACCGATTTCTCCTTGAGTAATGTCAACGACCCGTTTTACAAGAGCAAGACCAAGTCCGTTGCCCTGTACGGAATGGGAAGTATCGCCCTGATAGAATTTCTCGAAAATATGAGCGCCGACCTCAGGTGTCATTCCGCATCCGGTGTCTTTAACCTTGACAACAGCATGATGTTCGGTTGCAGTAAGGATAACCGAAACGGTACCCCCGGGTTCGGTAAACTTAAAGGCGTTTGAAAACAGATTGTTCCAGACAAGACTCAAAAGCTCAGCATCCGCTTTTACCCTCACATTTTCGGCAATATCGGTATTGATTTCAATTTCGGATTTTTCCCAAACATTCTCATATTGCAGCAGACATTCGCAGAGCTGTTCGCCAAGGTCGAATTTACTGACCTGAGGATAGATTTGCTGATTTTCAAGTCTGTTGAGCTTTAGAATATTGGTCATCATATCTGCCATACGGCGTGAACCGTCGGTTACACCTTTTGCATATTCTATGCGCTGTTCGTCCGACAGCTCCGGAGCTTGCAGAAGTGTGCCGTAGTTTTGCA
>JAFTXL010000089.1 GCA_017464985.1 Clostridia bacterium
GACAAAATTGCCGTCCTCCGTTGAGTTATTTGCTTCAATGATAAGTCTGAGCAGCATATCATACTGTCCGTCATGCAGCCTTTCAGCAAACTGTATCAGATCTCCAAACTTATTTTCTCTTATATATTGATTTATTCTGAAAGCTGAGTGTTCCATAAAAATCCTTTCCTCACTTACCTCAATATTTGAATACATACTCATTAAATATAAATTGTAATTATTTTCTTTTTATAGTATATTGCAAAAAAACTTTTTTGTCTCTAAAATTCAGTGTGTACAGAAATATTACAGAAAGAAGATTAAATTCATATGAACAAAAATATAAATTTCGAGATACTTTTCTTTGATCTCGACGGAACACTTACCGACTCATTTGAGGGAATTGCAAACGGAGTTATTTACGCGCTTGATAAAATGGGCATTAAAGTAAATGATAAATCCGACCTGCGCAGCTTTATAGGACCCCCGCTTGCTTATGAGTTTAAGCGAAAATATAATTTTTCTGACGAAGTCTGCAAAAAAGCAACATCATACTTTCGCGAATATTTTGAACGCCAAGGAATGTTTGAAAATACACCTTACGAGCATATTGACGATCTGCTGTCATCACTTTCAGACGCGGGCTATAAATCAGTTATCGCAACTTCAAAGCCGGAACCGTATGCGAAAAAAATTCTTGACCATTTTAATTTGAGCAAGTATTTCACACTGATTGCAGGAAGTGAATTAAACGGTACACGTCTTACAAAACAGGACGTTATTGCTTACGCAATTGATCGACTTTCGGAAATTACCAACCCTACAAATCAAGACAGCGCACATCAAATTGATATAAACAAAATACTTATGATAGGTGACAGACATCACGACATAACAGGTGCAAAAGAAAACGGCATTGCTTCAATGGGGGTTCTGTATGGATACGGTACGCGCAGTGAGCTATGCGACGCAGGCGCAGACTTTATCGCAGAAACAGTTTCGGATATAAAAAACTTCTTCATTCAGTAACATTCCGAGATTCATACAAACAGAGTTGTGACAAAAACAAAAAACATTCCGAACGCAACAGAAACCACGCCTATAATTAAAACATTTATTGCAGCTTTTCTGAAACCTATAGCATCGACATCAAGGAAGAAATACGGAAACCTTGTGTCTTTATCTCCTATGTTTCCGAAAAGCTTAGCTCTGAGCATTATAAATATAAGATATATTAAAGGACATATAACCCACACAGCGCCGTCCGATATTCTTAGGCTGCTCTTTTCGGCAACAATAATCCATTCAGCCAAAGTGAACAACGGAACTAAATAATGTACGCATAAATTGGCAAACTTTTTGCTAAAAGGCTTCTCAGCCGATACACCTTTCTTTAAGTTCAAAATCTTATCCGCAGAACGAAGTATGAAATGGTATATTACAAATGTTATTAAAATCATCAGCGTGACAGAAAGCCGTATAACAGGAGCTGACAAAACAGCATACAGCGTACTTTGCCTGTAAAAAGAAGAGACAAACAGCATAACATGGTACAGAAGCACTGCCATATTGCTTAAATTCGTGTAATACACAAACATTTCTTTTTTTATACCTCTTAATCCCTTTGTCAGGACAGAAGAATTTATCGTCATTCCCACCGCACCAAATGCAAAAATGACGAGACAAAATATTTTTTCCGCTAAAGTAATAAAGCTTTCCAAAACGTAAGACCTCCGAATATTCGGATATTTTCTGTACTGTTTCATACTACTCTTACAAACAGTAAATTTCAACAGACACGTAAGCAATTGCCCCGAATTGATTATACCCATATTGCAGCTGTATTAATCTAAGCTTAAAATTTGTTGATAAATCTCTTTCAACTATGATATAGTTAAAAGGATTATTGTATTATAAAGTAATAAAAGATAGAACTAACTATCATAAAGAGAGGAAAACAAATGAAATTATCTTTTTCTACATTAGGCTGTCCTGACTTCAGCTGGTCAGATATTTATTCCATGGCAAAAGATTTTGGTTTCAACGGAATCGAGCTCAGAGGCTTCGGCGATAACATTTTTTCTGTTCATGCGGAACCTTTTAGTGACAAGGAATTGTCCGATACAGTAAGCCATTTAAAAAAACTTCGCCTTGAAATATGCTGTATTTCTTCAGGAAATTCAATCAGCGAAAAAGAAACGCAGAAAGAGACAATAGAAGAGCTCAAAAGCTATATTGAACTTGCTCAGAAACTCGGCACACCGTATATAAGAGTACTCGGTGATATAAAAATCGAACCAGGCAGTGATATTGACGATGATGATGTTACGGCAGCTTTAAAAGAGCTTGCTCCTATCGCTGAAGATGCAAATGTAACACTTCTTGTTGAAACAAACGGTGTATACAGTGATACAAAGCGTCTTGGCGAGCTTTTAAGCAAGGTCGCAAGCGACAATGTCGCAGCGCTCTGGGATTTACACCATCCCTACCGCTTCAACAACGAAACGCCTGAAGCAACTGTCCAGAATCTCGGAGCATACATTAAACATGTACATATAAAAGATTCGCTCATTGACGGAAGCGGAACCGTTTCGTACAAACTGCTGGGTGAAGGCGATTTGCCGATAGATAACTTTATGCTTGCGCTCCGTTCAATCAATTACGAAGGATACGTATCACTTGAATGGCTTAAGACATATATGCCCGAGCTTTCAAGCGCAGGCATTGTATTCCCGCATTACGCAAACTATATGAGCAAATACACAAACTCCGGTAATTCAAGAGGAAGACTTCAGACAAGCAA
>JAFTXL010000090.1 GCA_017464985.1 Clostridia bacterium
CTGACTATTTTCTCTAAATCGGGTATTGCGTCCCCTCTTTCCCATTTTTGCACAGATTGTTGTGATACACCAAATATCTCGGCAAATTTTTCCTGCGATAGATTTGATGTTTTCCTTAGTTTTATAATCATACTTGCAATGGACATAAAAACATCTCCTTTAAAAATATGATACTATACCCATATATCGGCTTACAAGCAATCTTTGCTTGTAAAAACAACAACCTGCGGTTGTACTGCTTATTATTGTGTCCTAACTCGCCATACAAGCAGAGGAAAAATTATTGACTGAAATTTTACCCGTAATTTACATGAGTGAGATATCAAATTTTACAGCGTAGGTCGTATACTCATATTGCAAAGTAAAATAAACACAGTGTGAGGAGATTTTTGTATGAATAAATATAAGTTACTTACACCGGGACCGCTTACTACAACGGAAACAGTTAAGGAAGCAATGCTTACAGATCATTGTACTTGGGATGATGATTATAAAACAATCACCCAGAATATCAGAAAAAGACTTTTGACGCTTGCCGGGGTTAGTGAGGAAACATACACGGCTGTACTGCTGCAAGGCAGTGGTACGTACGGTGTTGAGTCTGTTCTTACAAGCTCTGTCGGAAAAGGTACGGTGCTTCTTGTAACAAACGGTGCCTACGGAAAGAGAATGGTACAAATTGCTGAATATGCGGGGCTTGACTATATTGAATACAATGTAGGCTTTGCTGAGATACCGTCTGCCGATACAGTTGAAGAAATTATTCGCACGAATGATAAGATTACGCATATTGCAATGGTACACTGTGAAACCACATCTGGCATCTTAAATGATATTGCAAGTATTGCACGTACAGCAAAGGCGCACAACAAAACTTTTATTGTGGATGCGATGTCGAGTTTTGGTGGAATTGAAATTCCGGTTGAAGATTTGGGAATCGATTTTATTATTAGTTCTGCCAATAAATGTATTCAGGGTGTACCGGGATTCACGTTTGTCATAGCCAACAGAAATGCACTCGCAAAAACTAAAGGAAATTGCCGTAGTCTCTCGCTTGATTTGTATGCCCAATTTGAGGAGATGGAGAAAGACGGAAAATGGCGTTTTACATCTCCCACGCATACAGTTCTTGCGTTTTCTAAAGCATTGGACGAGCTTGATGCCGAAGGTGGAGTTGCCAAAAGGCAAGAACGCTATACAAACAATAACCGTGCTCTGATAAAAAACATGCACTCTCTTGGTTTTCAGACATATGTGGCAGATGAGAATCAAAGCCCGATTATTACATCGTTTCTTTATCCGGAATACAAAAATTTTGATTTTAAGGAAATGTATGAGTACATAAAGGAAAACGGTTATGCAATCTACCCCGGCAAGGTTACGGATGCCGATACTTTCCGCCTTGGAAATATCGGAGAAATTTATGCTGAGGATATCGAGAATATCACGGAAATTTTCAGAAAGTTTCTTGAAATTAAAAATATCGGAGGAAATAAAGATGAGAAAAATTGAGGCGGTTATTTTTGACTGGGCAGGAACAACGGTAGATTACGGTTCATTTGCTCCTGTTCAGGCTTTTATTGCAGCATTTAAAAAATTTGGTATCACACCTACAAATGATGAAGTAAGAAAGCCGATGGGCATTGCAAAAATTGACCATGTTCGTGAAATGTTGAAAATGGAGCGTATCAGCTACGAGTGGAAGAACATTCACGGCAGAAACTTTACAGAAGATGATGTAAAGAAAATATATGAATTGTCTGAATCATTGATTTTGGATATTTTAAAGGATTTTTCCGAACCGAAGCCATATGTACTTGATGCGGTTTCCGAGCTTCGTAAAAAAGGAATCAAGATAGGATCGACTACGGGATATAACAATGAAATGATGGAGATAGTGAAGAATGCAGCTTCGGAGAAGGGATACAGCCCTGACACTTGTTTTACTCCTGATAGCATAAATAAGGTCGGCAGACCGTATCCTTATCTTATCTTTAAAAATATGATGGAGCTTAATATCAAGTCTGTTGATTCTGTTGTAAAAGTCGGTGATACTGTTGCAGATATTGCCGAGGGCAAGAATGCAGGTGTTATAACTGTAGGAATTATTGAAGGCAGTTCAGTTCTCGGATATTCCGAAGCTGAATATGCTGCACTTGGGGAAGAAGAAAAGCTTCATGCCAAGGCACTGGCAACCGAAATCTATAAAAACTGCGGTGCCGATTACATTCTTGACAACATGGGAGGGCTCATTGACTTGATCAATTCCATTGAAAAAATATGACCGGGTATAAACAACTGTTTTCTTGAAAACATTACCGCTCTATCGCCGTTGCTTTCCGTTTTTGTAAATGTGGCAAGATTCAAAAATAATCCTGTTAAATTGGATGAAAGCATTCTGACTATGATTTACACAAAAATTTTAAAGAAACTAAAATATTTACATAAAAAAAGAAGTATATGGAAAAAGATAAAGTTGTTCGTTTGTGAATGTCTTAACCATTATAATCCACCACCGGAAACTATGATATTTATGAATGAATACAAAAAAACACATCATTGCAGTTCAAGTTACACAGAGAAGTAGTTCACAAAACTATAAGCTCTGAAAGCAATGCTGATTTCTTCTAATGATGAGATAACACAATCAAATATAAATTCCCTTTTTAATCAGCTAAACAATGTGACTTTGCTGCTTTATCTTTATTATATTCCTAAGAGTTAAAATAAATAATTTCAATTATAACCATTTTATTTCCTGGGAAAAGTACAGGGTAATCACTTATAAAAAATATCAGGGTGAGCTTATGAAAATGTGAAATTTTAAGCTAACAATATTTTCGTGTGTTTGCCTTGCTGAAAACAAGCTTTTTGTTGACTACGGAACGAAGTTAATATAGAATAGATGCAAACAAAAGTTTGGAGGTATTTCTCGATATGGAAGAAAAAATAGAACAGCGTCCTGTTAGTGAAAAGAAAAAAGCTCTTGAAGCCGCGATGGCTGTTATTGAAAAGCAATTCGGACAGGGTGCCGTTATGAAACTCGGTGATAATACCCATATGAATGTTGAAGTTATATCTACCGGTTCTATTGCGATAGACTGTGCGCTAGGTGTAGGAGGACTGCCGCGCGGACGTATTATAGAAGTGTACGGTCCGGAGTCTTCGGGTAAAACTACAGTGGCACTTCATGCCATAGCCGAAGCTCAGAAGAAAGGCGGAGAGGCTGCATTCATTGATGCGGAACATGCTCTTGATCCTGTCTATGCAAAGGCGCTGGGTGTAGATATTGATAATCTTATAGTTGCACAGCCTGATACGGGAGAGCAGGCACTTGAGATTGCAGAAGCGCTTGTAAGAAGCGGTGCTATAGATATTATAGTTGTAGACTCCGTTGCCGCTCTTGTACCTAAGGCAGAGATTGCGGGAGAGATGGGCGATTCTCATGTGGGTCTGCATGCAAGACTCATGTCACAGGCTTTGAGAAAGCTTTCAGGTGTTATAAATAAATCAAATACTATTGCTATATTTATAAATCAGCTCAGAGAAAAAGTCGGCGTTATGTACGGAAATCCGGAGGTTACTACCGGTGGACGCGCTCTTAAGTTTTATGCGTCTGTGAGAATGGATATCAGAAAAGTAGAAGCTATAAAAGAGGGTTCTGAGATTGTCGGAAATAAGACAAGAGTTAAGATTGTAAAGAATAAAGTTGCGCCGCCGTTTAAAGAGTGTGAAGTTGATATTATATACGGAAAAGGTATATCAAGAGAAGGTTCTCTGCTTGACGTTGCTGTAAATTATGATATCGTTGCAAAGAGCGGTTCGTGGTTCTCTTACAACGGACAGCGTATCGGTCAGGGACGTGAGACGGTTAAAACTTATCTCAGAGAAAATCCGGAGATAATGGCTGAGATTGACGAAAAGGTAAGAGAAGCTGTTGCGGCAGATAAAGCAGCTAAATAAGCAGCAACGGGGTATTTCTGTATATGGAAAATAAATATCGCGGAGCAATTACTGAAGCAGAAGAATTGTGCAACGTGACAGAAGAGCTGTATGTAAAAACATATACTATGTCTGAAAAAGATAAAAATTATATTGTTGATTTCAGTAACGGTGTATCTTTTGCTGTTTCGGCAGAGGAATTTTTTGAATATTCATTGTATGATTCTGATTTCCCTGTTCGTATGGGCTTCGAAGAATTGTTACACAGCATATATTCAAAGCGTGCATTCTCAGACGGTGTGCGCTTTGTTTTAGCTTCGAGAAAGTCAAAGGAGCAAATACGTAAACATCTTTCGGAAAAAGGTTACAGTAAAGAATGTGTAGAAAGTGCTGTAGAACTTTTGGAGGAGCAGGACTATATTGATGATACTTCTTTTGCAGTTAAATATATAAAAAAAACTATAGGTTCACGTATTGTATCAAAGCGTATGCTTATATGTGAATTGAAAATGAAAGGGATTTCCGAAGATACAACAGAATACTGTATGCAGCAGCTTGATATAGATGATTATATGTTGGCAGAAAAAGCCGTTGCAAAAAAAAGAGCGGCAGGTATAAATGATATAACCAATCTGCGCAGATTTCTCTCTGGAAAAGGTTTTTCGCAAGACGCAGTCGGAAGTGTTCTAAAAGAGTATTATTTTGAGTAAAGGATTATTGTAATGAAGGATGAGTTAAACAGCAGCAAGGGTATTGTCGGCATGATTTCATTGGGATGCGCGAAAAACCGTGTGGATTCAGAAATTATGCTTGGCCTTTTAAGAGAAGACGGATACAGCATTTCCGCAAACCCTGAAGAGGCGGAAATTATTATAATAAACACATGCGGTTTTATTGACAGCGCAAAACAGGAAGCTATAGACAGCATATTGGAGATGGCAGAATACAAAGAAAACGCAAACTGCCGCAGACTGATTGTTACAGGATGTCTTGCGGAGCGTTATGCTGATGATATAGAAGAACAGCTGCCTGAAGTAGATGCTATTGTTGGTATTTGCGGATATGACAAAATTTGTGAAGCTGTTTCGTGTGACGGAAAGTACAGATATTTATCTGACGATTATTCTTTGGAATACTTAAACAGCAGCCGTATTCTTACTACTCCTTTCGGAAGTGCGTATTTAAAAGTGGCGAAGGGCTGTGACAATAAATGCGCATACTGTGCCATTCCGGACATCAGAGGACCGTTCAGAAGCAGACCTCTTGAAGAGATAGTGTGCGAAGCAAATCAGCTTGCTAAAAACGGTATAAAAGAGATTGTGGTTGTAGCGCAGGATACTACGAGATACGGAAAAGATTTGAATTCAAACGGAGAGTCAATGCTCGGCGAGCTGATACGCGAACTTGATAAGATTGAGGGAATTGTCTGGATAAGACTTTTATATATGTATCCTGATGAGATTACAGAAGATGTATTCCGTGTACTGCGTGAATGTAAAAAAGTACTTCCGTATATAGATCTTCCGCTCCAGCATGTAAATGATTCCGTGCTTTCACGCATGAATCGCAGAGGAAGCGGCGAACTTATAAGGGATATTATAAAAAGATTCCGCAGGGATATTCCCGGATGCGTCATAAGGTCCTCATTTATTACCGGTTTCCCCGGCGAAACAGAGGAAGAACATAAAGAGCTTTTGGAATTTTTGAAAGAAATGCGCCTTGACAGAGTCGGTATATTCCAATACTCAAAAGAAGAGGGTACCGAAGCATATAAAATGAAAAATCAGGTGAGCAAAAGGGTTAAGCAGTCAAGGTATGACGAGCTGATGCTTGCGCAACGTGAAATTTCGCTTGCGAAAAATGCTGAACGTGTAGGAAAAGAGTATGACGTACTTGTTGAGGGTGTCGCGGATGACGGATTGTTTTACATTGGAAGAAGTTACGCGGAGGCGCCGGAAGAGGATGGAAATATTTACTTTACAGCAAAAGACTGTGTAGAAATAGGAGATATAGTCAGAGTAAAACTTTTGATTGCTGAGGATTATGATTTGACAGGCGAACAGGTTTAGCATACAATACATATTTGATATTGTGATAAATTTCAGAGGTGTATCTAATATATGAATTTGCCTAACAAGTTGACACTGCTCAGGATAATACTTATTCCTTTCTTTATGTTATTTGCGTTTCCGTTTCCGGATTCGATCAATGCTATTGTGTCTGAGTGGTCTTTTTATATGAAGTCCAAAGAGCTTATCGCATTTATTATATTTATTGCGGCATCGTTTACCGACTTTCTTGATGGTCATATTGCAAGAAAGCAGAATTTAGTAACAGACTTCGGAAAGTTTCTTGATCCGATTGCCGATAAACTTCTTGTAACAGCGTCGTTGCTTGCTTTAACTGAAGTAAATAAGGCATATGTATGGGCAACCATGATTATACTTATACGTGAGTTTGCTGTTACGGGTATTCGGTTAATTGCTGCCGGAAAAGGTGTCGTGATTGCGGCAGGCAAGATGGGCAAGCTTAAGACTGTGTTCCAGATGGCAGCTATTAGTGTACTGCTTTTTGCCCCTGTAATAAAGATAAATGCTGTATGTGATGTACTGTACACTATCGGTAATGTATTGATGGCGGCGGCGGTTGTGCTTACGATTATTTCCGGAATTGAATATTTATACAAAAACAGAGCGCTTATCGCTTCTAAGTGACAGAACAGAAAGGTAAATAAACATTATGATGATACTTGTAGATGCCATGGGCGGAGACAATGCGCCTGAGGCTATTGTTAAAGGATGCATAGATGCTTTGAATACGGAAGACGGTTTTTCAATTACTTTAATCGGCGACAGACTTTGTATTGAAAAAGTGCTTATGAATGAAAAGTATGATAAAAGCCGATTGGTTATAAAGCATACAACGGAAGTTATCACAAATGATGATGTTCCCACAAGGGCTATAAAAACAAAAACCGATTCCTCTATGGTTGTAGGTTTTAATATGTTGAAAGAGAAACAGGGTAATGTTTTCATATCCGCAGGCAGCAGCGGCGCGCTTTTAGCCGGTTCGGTTATGATTCTTAAGAGAATTAAAGGCGTTGAAAGACCTGCGATAGGTTCTGTTATTCCTGCCAGAAAGGGCAATATACTTCTTTTAGACTCCGGTCTTAATACAATGTGCCGCCCGATTCATTATCTTCAGTTTGGATATCTTGGCGCGGCATATATGAAATCTGCTTTTGGTATTGAAAATCCCCGGGTAGGTCTTATAAATATCGGAACAGAAGAGGAAAAAGGCCCTGATATTGTTAAAGAGGCAAACACACAGCTGCGTGAGTCGCGTCTTAACTATGTGGGAAATATAGAGAGCCGTGATCTGTTTGACGGGGTGACTGATATTGCAGTGACAGACGGATTTACGGGAAATGTTATTTTGAAGCTTATAGAAGGTGCTTCGAGTTTCTTTTTTGATGAAATTAAACATGCACTGAAAAAGAATTTAAAGTCTAAATTAGGCGCACTCTTGCTTAAGGACGGATTGTACGGCCTTAAGAGAAAGCTGGATGCCGATGTGAACGGCGGCGCTCCGATTTTAGGTGTAGACGGACTTGTTATAAAGAGTCACGGAAGTTCTAAAGCACGTACTATAAAATATGTTATTTTAAGAGCTAAAGTCCTTGCTGAAAGTAATTTTATTGAGGAAATAGAGCGTGAATTTTTGTCTGTGCCTAAAAACGAGACAAAATAATAACTGTATGGTACATAAAGGTTCTTGCTTTTTGAACCGTTTTGTATGATAATCTAGCAAAGGCTTTGTGAAAGGAGTGTTACTAAAAATGTTAGAGAAAGTTGCAAAAATAGTTGCAGAGCAGCTTGGCGTGGACGAGAGCAGCATTACACCTGAGTCATCCATTATTGACGATCTCGGTGCTGATTCTCTTGATATAGTAGAGCTTATTATGGCTTTTGAGCAGGAGTTTAACGTAGAAATTCCTGATGAAACTGCTGAAAAAATTACTACTATCGGAGATGTCATCGATTATATAAATTCTGTTAAATAATTTAAGTGTTTCATGTAGTACCGGATGTTTACAGATTGCGCATGAGTATTACAGGGGGTGAGCGTAAATTGCCTGATAAAGATTATGATTTATTGCGTGAATTGGAGAAAAAATTAGAATATTCGTTTATCGATTACAGATATCTTCAAGGTGCATTGATTCATACCTCATATGCAAATGAGCACAGCAAAGATAATAGTCGGTTGAACAGCAATGAGCGCATTGAGTTTTTGGGCGATTCTGTTTTAGGTCTTGCTGTAAGTGTGTATATATACAGGAACTATCCTGATATGCCTGAGGGAAGAATGTCTAAATTGAGAGCAAGTGTAGTGTGTGAAAGTACCCTTGCTGAGATTGCATCTAAAATAGGCCTCGATAAGTGTATGAAGTTGGGAATCGGAGAAGAGATGACAGGCGGTAGAAATAAGCCTTCTATTTTAGCTGATGCTATGGAAAGTGTATTTGCTGCGATTTATCTTGACGGTGGATTTGAGAGTGCTTCACGAGTTATACAGAATTTTATTGTACCTGAAATAGTCAAGCGTGCGGATAACCTGGTGTTATCCGATTATAAGAGCCGTGTTCAGGAGATATTGAGTAGGCAGCATTGCCGTGTTGTGTATGAGATAATTGAAGAATCAGGTCCTGAACATGCCAGAACTTTTACAGCGAAGGCTTTTGTAGAAGGCGGAGTGAGTGCTGTCGGCTGCGGCCGATCAAAAAAGGATGCTGAGCAGCATGCGGCACGTATACTTTTGAATTTAGTTGAAAAGGAATAAATGTAATTCCTGAAATTTGATAAACCGTACATATAGTTAAGAAATATACTTTTCTGTATGTGCGGTTTTACATTTTATCCAAGATGTTTGTAATCTGTTTTAGAAAGTGGAGATTGTGATGCTTGTTATACCTATATTTGTACCGCATGCAGGATGTCCGCATGATTGCTGTTTCTGTAATCAGAAGATTATCAGCGGACATGTTTCGGTGCCTACTGCATCAGAGGTTATTGAGACTATTTTATTTTATAGAGATATTGCGCATAGATATTCTGAAGTACAGATTGCTTTCTACGGAGGAAGCTTTACTGCAATAGAATCACCGCTGCAGGAGATGTTTCTGAGTACTGTTCAACCGTATCTTAAAGTTAATGGCGGATTTATTGACTGTATTCGTATGTCTACAAGGCCTGACTGCATAAATGATGAAACAATTCGCAGGCTTTTAAATTACAGGGTATCTATTGTAGAACTCGGTGCGCAGTCTATGGATGACAAAGTGTTGAGATTATCGCAGCGCGGTCATTGTGCTGAAGATACAAAAAGAGCGTCAATGCTTTTGAAACAGGCAGGTATAACATTAGGATTGCAGACAATGACCGGTCTTCCCGGTTCAGACAGAAAAAGTGACATTGAAACTTCACGTATGATTGCGGCATTAAAGCCTGATTTTGTCAGAATATATCCTACTATTGTTATAAAGCAAACGACTTTATGCAAATGGCTTGAAGAAGGAAAATACGTATCTCCGTCTCTCGAAGATACCGTAGATCTTTGTGCGGAACTGTTTTGCTTTTATAAAAGACAAAACATTGAAGTGGTGCGTATGGGACTACAATCATCTGATAATATAAGCGATGACGGTGAAATTAAGTCCGGCCCGTATCATCCTGCGTTCGGTCAGCTTGTTCATTCCCGTATCGCGCTTACAAATACAGAGAAAAAGATAAATGAAATGAATTTAAGCGAAAATGACATGAAAGGGAAGCGTATAGAAATTTCTGTTCCGAAAGGCCGTATTTCCGATTATGCAGGACAAAGAAGGCATAATTCCGAATATTTAAAAGAAAAATACGGTTTTGCACGTGTGAAAATAACAGAAGATGTTTTTTTATACGGTGATGATATCCGAATTACGTTGTAATCATATCTTTTATCGAGTTGAACCGGCTTTCTTTTATGCCTGAAATATTCATAATGTCTTCTATATGTTCAAAAAGTCCGTGTTCTTCTCTGTATGCGATAATTTTCTTAGCGGTGCTTTCGCCTATTCCCGGCAGCGTGCATAAATCTGATATGTCGGCAGTATTTATGTTTACCAATACATTTGTGCTTTCGATTGTACTTTCTTCTGTGTCTGAGTTTTCGGCCACGCCGGAAGCTGCTTTGGGAGGTAAAGTGATTATATATTCATCCTGAGGTGCGGCGTTTGGTACCGCGTTTTTTGAAGGTACAGTTATCATCATGTTGTCAGATACAGGATACGCCATATTGATTGATTCAATATCCGCGTCATCTGTGATGCCGCCTGCGGCTTCCACCGCATCTGCAACGATACTTCCGTCAGGAATTTTGACTACTGACGGATTTGAAACACACCCGACTACATATACGGAAAGCAAATACTGCGTGGATTCGGGATTTGTCTGCAATGTGTTTTCTGATGGAATCGTATCGGAATAGATAGGAGATGCTGTATCTAAAGGCAAAGCAGTGTCTGCGAGGTCAGTCTCCGGTGTATTTGATGCTGTACTGAGTGACAGAGCGTCCGATTCGGTCGATATTTCTAATGCCGGCTTGTTTTTTAATAAATAGCCGACTGTTGCGAGCAGTATAAAAACTGATGCGATGCCAATGTATTTTGTCCATACCGGGATATAGATGATTCTGCCGAACAGCTTTATACGCATAAAAATCACTCTCCCCTGATGCTTGTATGCGTTCTGTTGCAGTTTAGGCTAATTTATTTCCCGAAGTATGTCAATTATTTCCAAAAATGATGTTTAGTAATGAATGTTTACGTAAGATATTGCATGTCACAGTAATTCACGGCAAATAAAAAATGTATCTAATTTTCAATAAATGTGATACTATTATATACATATATGACTAAGTAAAGGTTCGTGAATAAAATGAAAGCTAAATTGTATCCTACACCTCATATAAATGCGTGTCCCGATGATTTTGCAGAAACCGTTCTTATGCCGGGAGACCCGCTTCGTTCCAGGTTTATTGCAGAGTACTATTTATCATCTTCCAAGTTTGTTAATAATGTCAGAGGAATTCAAGGTTACACCGGTGAATACAAAGGGAAAAGCGTGTCTGTTATGGCCAGCGGCATGGGAATGCCGTCTATGGGCATATACAGTTACGAGCTTTTTAATTTCTTTGATGTAAAGCATATCATCAGAGTAGGTTCTGCAGGTTCGATAAACATGAATGTCAACGTTCGTGATATAGTGATTGCAATGGGTGCCTGTACAAATTCCGCATATGCGAATCAGTACGGACTGCCCGGGACATTTGCTCCTATTGCCGATTTTGATATGATGGTAACTGCTGTAGATGTCTGCAGGGAGAAAGGCGCTGTATACCATACCGGAAATATTCTTTCATCGGACACATTCTACGGAGACGATGCATCGGCAAATGAAAAATGGGCGAAAATGGGCGTTATCGCAGTAGAAATGGAAGCCGCTGCGCTTTACATGAACGCAGCCAGAAGCGGAAAGAGCGCGCTTGCGATATGTACTGTATCTGACCATATATTGAAAAATGAGGCAACAACTGCCGAAGAAAGGCAGAATTCATTTACCAAGATGATGGAAATTGCACTCGAAACGGCGGTAAGATTAAAATGAAAAAAAGAGTTTTTCTTATTGTACTTGACAGCGTTGGCGCAGGTGAACTTCCGGATGCGGCAGATTTCGGA
The DNA here is from genome assembly GCA_017464985.1 of Clostridia bacterium. The sequence goes on from JAFTXL010000090.1 coordinate 11,717, forward strand.
GATGCAGGTGTAAATACTTTGAAAAGCGTGAGTGCGTCTCCTTTTTTTGAAGTGCCGAATATGCTTGAAATGGGACTTGGTTTTGTTGACGGACTGTCATTTTTAAATGAAAGAGCGCATGGGAACGTGAGCCGTTTGCTTAGTGCCGGCTGCGCGGACAGCCCGCACAGCCCGCACAGCGCAGCTGTGGCAAAACTCGGAGAAATGTCACGTGGAAAAGATACAACAATAGGTCATTGGGAAATTATGGGTCTTATATCAAAAGATCCGCTTCCTGTTTATCCTGACGGTTTTCCAGATAAGATAATAGAAGCATTCA
>JAFTXL010000091.1 GCA_017464985.1 Clostridia bacterium
CCCGGCGCCGCTTGCTTATTTCCAACGTTAATATTATACTGCTATAGTGTGCGGCGGTTTAAAAACACAATGTTATCGGTTAATACCCTTGCACGGGGTCCTATGAGAGGAAAAATGTTGTGAGACTCCGTTTGAGTGAAAAAAAGCAATTTTTGGTCTGCTTTTTGCCGTTTTGTGGTCTATACAGAGAAAACAGCGCCTGAGCCCCCCGTATCTGAGAAAAAACGGGGTCTCGGACGAGAAAAATGCCGTACAGATCCCGCAGCGAACAAAAATTTGTGCGAAGTTGAGCAAGGCAGCTGCACGCTGCGAAAAAATTACGAAAAGTGCAGCAAGCTTAATTATGGAGTTGTTTTATGTATCATTTTGAAAAAAAAGAACCTTACGGTGTAGAATTACTTCTGTTTGACCGTATTGAAAATAAAGAGAATACAGCGCACTGTTTTACAGCGAGAAAAGGCGGTGTGTCTGAGGGCGTATGTGATTCATTAAATATGAGCTTTAACAGAGAGATTAACCGCGAAAATGTGAAAGAAAATCTAAGACGCGCATCACTTGCGATAGGTGTTCCGTTTGAGTCGCTTACAATGGTGCCGCAGATACATAGCAATAAGGTAAAAGTTATAAAAAAAGAAGATGCCGGAAGAGGTGTCAGCAGACCTGCTTTTGAAGAGGGATTTGACGCAATGGTCACAAATGTTCCCGGTGTTACGCTGTGTACTATACACGGTGACTGTATTCCCGTATTTCTGTATGACAGCAAAAACGGAGCGGTAGGAATGATACATTCGGGATGGAGAGGCACATTCGGAAGAATTGCGGCAAAAACAGCAGAGACTATGAAAAGAGAGTATAATACTGACCTCAGCGAACTTGAGGCTGTTATCGGTCCCGGTATATGCGGCGAATGTTTTGAGGTTTCAGATGACGTATATACTGAGCTTTTAAAATGTTTTGGGGAGAAAATCGCCGGCAATGAAAGGATATGTAAAGTAAATCCAAAAGCATCGGGCAAGTGGCTTGTATCGCTGCCGGACATTGTGTATCTATCGCTTATTGAAGCAGGATTACGCGAGGAAAATATTGACAGAACAGGCATATGTACATGCTGTGAAGCAAATAAAGATAAATTCTTTTCTCACCGTCGTGAAAAAGGCAAGACAGGTGCGATGACAGGTATGATAGGTATTCGCGAAAATTGCAGATGAGGTAATCGGATAATGAAAAATGTGTTTGAAAAAATATTGATTGTATTGCTCGCTGTATTCGTATTGTCAGCTTCCGCGTGTTCGGAAATTCAATATGTCGCTGATGATATATCGGAACCTGAGCAGACGGAAAGTGCCGGATCTGAAGAAAAAATTCCGGAGGAATCATCTCCTGTGTCCGGCGGCAGGCTTATGCTTACCTCCGGTGCGTACAGCTCACTCAATCCTCTTACTACGGATAATGAAGATATAAAACAGTATATGAATCTTGTTTACGGTTCTATTGTATCGCTTGACTATGACATGTCGCCGAAAGCGGAGCTTGCCGAAAGCTGGTCGTGCGATGAGGAATGCCGTGTGTGGACATTTAATTTCAGAAGCGGTATTACATGGCATGACGGAAGCTCTTTTGACGCAAAAGATGCGGCTGCGACTATTGAGTATATAAAAAGCGTCGGAGGAAATTATTCCGAAAATGTGGCAAATATAGATAAATGCACAGCGCAGAGCGAGTCTGTTCTTGTAGTGGAATGTAAAGAACCTGACGGAATGTTAACGTGCAAAATGGCAATTCCCGTAATTAAGTCCGAATCACTAAAAAGCAGTACTGCAAATACACTTCCTATCGGTACAGGTATGTATAAGTACAATACTTACGAGAGCATGGCATCTAAAATATGTCTTGAACGGAACGATATGTATTACGGAAATATTCCGTATATAGAAAGTGTTGAAATAAATGTATATGCCGATGAAGAACAGAGAAGCTCCGGTGAGTTTGATTTTTCAATGCTTTATGATACAGCTTTCAGCAGTGAATTTGCAAAAGAGGGTTCAAAGAGTGCTAATTTTTCAGGCAGTATTTTTATGTGTCTGCTTCCGAATATATCGAAAAAGTCAGTTATGAATGATGCGAATATAAGACATGCAGTAAGCTGCTTTTCCGATAGGTCGAATATTATAAATGCCGCGGCAGCAGGCAATGCGGAGTCTGCTTTGCTTCCCGCTTATAAAGGAACATTCTGCTGGCAGGACGACGGCGTAATTGACTCTGCGGATGCGGCAAGCGGCGAAACATATATGAAAAACGCCGGATATACAAAAAGCGACAGCGGATTATGGAATATAGGCGGAAAGAATTTGGAACTTACATGCATCGTTCCGGCGGATTTTGTAGAACACGAGCTTCTTGCTTTAAAACTTAAAGATGAATTGGAAAAACAAGGCATTTCGGTAAACAATGTGATACTTGATGAAAAATTGTATGCTGATGCATTGAAATCCGGCAGTTACGACTTAGCAATTATGGAAATAAAACTCGGATCGTGGATAGATTTAGAGAGTGTTTTTTCAAAAGACGGAGAGCTTAATATCAATGTATACTCAAATGAGCAGCTTGAAACGCTTTTTGATAATGTTGCGGCAACAAGTGACAGTGCTGCTGTTTCAGATATGTACAGACAAATCAAAGAAATTCTTTTGGAAGATATGCCCATTATCGGTTTGTATATAAAAAATTCAACGGTTGTTTCGAGTTTTCGCCTCTGGAATGTTGCCACAAGCGGTATATACACATGGGACATATTCGCGAATATTGACTAATGGTTTATAAACGAAGGCGTTTGACATGATTTGCCTTGTCCGCTGAGCAGTAACGCTTGTAAAATTTCCTGAAAAATGATATTGTTCATAGACAGATATTAAAGGATGGTCATTATGAAAAACATGATTGGCAATAAAAGAAAAATGACAATGATTGCCGTAAGCGTATTTTTTTCGGCACTGCTTATAGCAGCAGATCAGATCATAAAGCACATTGTATCCGTGAATATTGACTACAGTACAGAATCGGTAAAAGTTATAGATGATTTTTTCTACATTGTACACTGGCATAATACAGGTGCGGCATGGGGTGCGATGTCTGATTTTACATGGCTGTTAAGCTGTATAACTGTGCTTGCGTCTGTTGGTATCCTTTACTTGATGATATGCTCAAAAAATAAGCTTCTGTGTACAGCTTTTGTTCTCACTTTCAGCGGAGCAATAGGCAATGTCATTGACCGCATAAGACTTGGATATGTTGTTGACTATCTTCACTTCAACAACATTTTCGGATATGATTTTCCTGCGTTTAATCTTGCAGATGTTTGTATTGTATCGGGATGTATAGGACTTATAATTTGTCTGATTTTTGTGAAAAAAGAATCCTATTTTGAAGAGAATACAGTTGCCGCAAAGTTTTTTGCCGACGGTGAAAATACTGATAAAATAGCAAATGATAACGGCGCGGAAACAGAAAATAAAAAGGAATGATTTATGAGAGAGATTACAATAATTGCGGAAAAAGACGGCGAAGGAAAAAGAATTGACGCGTTTGTCACAATGGCTCTTGCGGAGAGGGATGAACGTGAGGATTCATGCGGAGAATGTGTTCCGGAACTCAGCCGTAGCTGTATTCAGTCAATGATTGAGGAAGGTCTTGTAACAGTATCGGGGGTAAAGGTAAAAAGTAAGTATAAGGTTAAAGCCGGTGATGCGATAACCGTGTGTTATACGGAACCGAAAGAGCCGGATATAGAAGCGGAAGATATAAAAATTGATATTGTGTATGAAGACGATGATATCATTGTGGTTAACAAACCGCGAGGCATGGTGGTTCATCCCGCGCCGGGAAATTATAGCGGTACACTTGTGAATGCGCTTATGTATCATTGCGGAGAGCTGTCCGATATAAACGGCGTGAAACGACCGGGAATAGTACACCGCATCGATAAAGATACTACGGGGCTTATTGTCGCGGCTAAGAATAATAAAGCTCATCACAGCCTTACAGAGCAGCTGAAAACTCATACTGTCGCGAGAACTTACTATGCTGTTGCGGAGGGTGTTATGCAGGCGAATTCCGGTACAATTGATGCTCCGTGCGGTCGCCATCCGACAGACCGTAAGAAGATGTGCGTAAACACAGCTAACGGAAAACGCGCTGTTACTCATTTTAAGGTGATAGAGCGTTTTGAAAAATGTACATTGGTAGAGTGCAGACTTGAAACAGGCAGGACGCATCAGATAAGAGTA
>JAFTXL010000092.1 GCA_017464985.1 Clostridia bacterium
AAAAAGCCAAAATAGAATTTCGGCAAGTTAAATCTGCCGCGCAGGTCAGTATGCCTGACCGACGCGGCGTTAAAAAGCGGTTCTGCACAAAAACGTCTTTACAGATCCACTTTTTTATTATTATCAAAATATTTATTTAACGCGTTTCCTGTTACAGACGCAACAACAGCCTTAATAATGTCACCCGGAATAAACGGAACTGATACACTCAGAATTGCCGCTGTTAAGTTGAATCCGTTATGGCAGCACATAATTAAAACGGCAAACATATGCTGAACAGGGATTCCTATTCCGATAGTTACAACAATATATCGGCATAACTTATTATATTTTCCTTTGAGCAGACTAATAACAATAACTGCAAATAAAAAGCCGAAATAATAGCCTCCCGTAGGGCCAAATAACTTCCCTGCTCCCGAAGTTCCTCCTGAAAACACAGGCAGCCCTATAAGTCCCATTATTAAGTAAATCAGAACCGTATATGCAGCATATTTCGGTTTTAAAATCAATCCAATTATGTTTACCGCCAAGCTGTGAAGAGTCAGTACGACCGGCGTAAAAGGTAACGGTATAATTAAATACGACGAAACACATAATACAGCTATGCATAATGCTATTTTAGTCATATCTGACGTATTTAACCGATTATTTCCGGTATTCACAATTTATCTATCCTACTTTATATTACAAAAGGCCTTGCCTGGTAATTTCAAGCAAGACCTTTAAATAAACTATAAATCAGTTTTGATTATGCTTCAGTATTATCGATGATAACAACATCGTCGCAATAAGCTTCAACATCATCATACAGGATTCTGTCAGTATCTATTTCACAGTTTCTGAAAACAATGTTATTTATATGATAAATATCATCCTGTGACAAGGTTCCGTCCTCAACTGATTTTGCAATTGCAGTTCCGCCGGATGAGAAAATTTCAATAAACTGCTCTTCGTCATTGTCAAATGTAAAGTTGCAATTACTGAATAAAATATTCTCAGCAATCGGGCCTTCCAAGAATCCTGCGCCTGTTGATTCAAACGCAAGCCACATTCTTGTGCAGTGAATATCAGAATCAACTATATACATAGGTGTTCTGAAACGGAGAGTTCCTTTAATTTTACAGTTTATAATCTGCGAATTTGGCGCTGCAAGCGAATTAACAGCTACATATACGCCTTTATCTATGCCTTCAAGATCTTCTTCGAGAGTGATTGTATCACCTGAAACAGTTTTTACAGTAGTGGTTCCGATATTTATACCGGTTTCTGTATCGTAAAAAGAAACAGTATCTCCCTCTTTAATCATGTTATACGCGCCGTTCGTTTCAGGCCAACTGAGATTTATCTTGCCGCTCTTAACACTTTTAACAGTGAGCATTGAACATGAAATATTGAACATATCGTCATATACATCTTCAAGCGTACAGTCTTTCCAGATAAGCTGCGCGCGGTTTTCTTTACAGTGGAAACCGTCACGCCATCCCACAATGCCTGTATTTCCCTGAGTTTCATTAGGATCAGGGGTAAGATTTAAATTATTGAATATTACTTTACCTTCGTTCTGCTTGATTAAGAACGAGAACTTACATGTACTCCATACATTACAGTTTTCAAACAAAACATCTGTGTTATTCAATATTTCAAATCCGTGTGCAACGGTATGTCCTACGTCAGGCATCGGAACAATTATTCCGTACTGCGAAAGCATGTCAACTCTATCAGTAATATTTCCGAAAGTATTGTTAAATGTAATTTTATACTTATATGCATCAGCATCAATAACCTCAATGCTGCTGATACTCATATGATAACGGCCGTCTTCTCTTGCAACCAACGCAAAAAATTCGGCGGACGGAGCAGTATATGTACCCTCAATATTAAGTGATCTGTCAAGAGTAACTACGGCAGTAGCTGAGCCTCTTGTTTTCGTAGTTTCACCAATTTCCGTTGAATAAGCATACGGTTTAGTATTGTAGTTAAAATTCAATCCCTGAATCGCGATATTTTTACAGTTATTCATCGCGAGATAATACATCGGAGCATCAATTAAAATGGTTGTATTATTACCTTTAATTATATAATTCTACATGCCTGATAAATAAAATTCCGCACCGCGCGATTGTAAATAATAAGTAGTGTCAGCTTTGAATTCAAGGGTACTTCCCGCAGGCAGTTTATTTAAATCAGTAATAGCCTTTTTAACAGCTGCCGCGTCACTTGTCTTTCCGTCACCGACAGCACCGTAATCTTCAATTTTAATAGTCACAGCATCATCTGCTTTTTCCATCAAATCAATTGCGGTACCGGTAACCTCGCGCCCAACATTCTCAAGACCCATTTCAGCAATTACTTCATCATCGGGAATAATAACTTCCTCCGGAGCCGGCGTATCGGTAGAAGCAGACGGGGAATTTCCGTCAACTGTTTTTCCACCGTCTTTTTTACAGGATGTAAAAACAGAAACAGTCATTACCCAGCAAAGAAGTAAACAGAAAACTTTTTTCATTTTTCTAACATTCCTTTCTCTATTCAAAAAATAAATAATACAATTTAAACAAACTATTCAAACAACGCTTTAACAAAATCCTCAGCAACAAAAGGCTGCATATCGTCTATACCCTCACCGACACCTACAAGCCTTACCGGAATTCCCATCTCTTTACATATCGAGATAATTATACCGCCTTTTGATGAACCGTCAAGCTTAGTAAGTATAATTCCCGAAATATTTGCAACTTCAGAAAAAGCTTTTGCCTGACTGACAGCATTCTGACCTGTCGTTGCGTCAAGCACAAGAAAAATCTCTCTTTTAACGCCTGCCATCTCTTTTTCGACAACCCGCGACATTTTAGAAAGCTCTGCCATGAGATTCTTTTTATTGTGAAGTCTTCCGGCAGTATCACAGATAAGAACATCAATATTGCGTGCCTTTGCCGCACGGCATGCATCAAAAAGCACAGCCGCAGGATCTGACCCCTCCTGCTGCTTTATCATATCAACATTTACACGGTCTGCCCACACCTGCAGCTGTTCAATTGCCGCTGCACGAAATGTGTCACCGGCAGCAAGCAATACTGACTTGCCGTCTTGCTTATATATATTTGCAAGTTTTCCTATAGATGTTGTTTTGCCTACTCCGTTTACACCTATAACAGAAATTACAACAGGTACAGCAGACGTGTCTATACCGTACTTTTTACCCTGTGTAAGAATATTGCATATGATATTCTGCAATTCCGTTTTAACTTCCTCCGGTTTCGCCAGCTTATTCTCTTTAATAGCTGTACGAAGCTCACCGATAATAAATTCCGTTGTTTCAATGCCAAAATCCGACGTAATCAGAATTTCCTCAAGTTCATCGAGTAAATCATCGTCTATCACACCGAAACCGGCAAGCATTTTATCAACTTTACCGATAAAATTTTCCTTTGTCTTTTTTAATCCTTCTTTTAATTTACTGAAAAAACCCATACTAACCCCCATGAATTTTATTCTATTTTATACGATTATCCGCAGCTATTTATACTTT
>JAFTXL010000093.1 GCA_017464985.1 Clostridia bacterium
AACGATGATTTGCAGAAAAAGAAATATTGACTGCGTTGTTTTATCAGCATCGGAGGTGGGTCAGGAATATACTTACAGCATTAACAGCAAGATTGCGGAGGAGTCAGGATTTCCTTTTTATACATGTGATAAAAGCGAGGTCGGGGTGTCGCTTGACAGAATTATTTCACAGCTTACAGAGCAGGGCAAAAAGGTTTATTATATTTACGCTCCGGAGAATATTGCTGCCGGCGTATCTGCGTATAAAAACACATACGGTGAAATATCTTCTTTCGGAGAGGCTTTTGATTATATATTTGCCGCTTCCGGTACAGGAGTGACACAGGCAGGCCTTATATGCGGAAAATTTCAGCTTAAAGAGGAGAAACCCTGTAAAAATTCTGAAATTATCGGCATTTCCGTTTCCCGTGAAAAAGAAAGAGAGACTGAAATTATAAAAGGATATATGAGGTCATATCTGGAAAAAGCAGGCGTCCTAAATGCAGATATTGAAAAAGCGTACGGTTTAATCCGATTTACGGATAAATACAATTGCGGCGGATACGGTATGTACGATTCAAATTTACTGGATAGAATATCGGAGCTAATGTATAATGAGGGAATCGGGCTCGACCCTGTATACAGCGGAAAAGCATTTTTTGGAATGCTTGATTATTTAAAGGATAACGGTATTAAAGGCAAAAAAATACTGTTTATAAACACAGGCAGCGCGCCTTTGTTTTTTGACAGATTAAACGAGATAAATAAATCATAACCGGGAGTTAATTTGTATGAATATATTGTTCACATCGGCTGGAAGACGCACATACTTAATTAAATATTTCAAAGAGGCTTTAAACGAACAGGGAAGCGTTCATGCTATGAACAGCACTGATATTACACCTGTTGTGAAAGTTGTGGACAAATTCACCGTTTCGCCTCTTATATACGATCCGTCGTATATAGATTTTGTGCTTGATTATTGCCGAGAAAATGATATTTCCGCAGTGATATCACTTTTTGATGTTGATTTGCCGGTGCTTGCCGCGCATAAGAAAGATTTCGAAGCAATCGGAGTAAAACTTGTCGTGTCAGATACTGAGGCTGTGTATAAGTGCAATGATAAGCTTATGACATATATTACTTTCTGCGAAACAGAGGTTAAAGTTCCGAAAACGTATGTTTCTCTTAAAAACGCAGTAAGGGATCTCCGTGATGGCAAGATTAATTACCCTGTTATGGTTAAACCCAGATGGGGCATGGGTTCTATTGCGATATATGAGGCTGAAAGTGAGCAGGAACTTCGCGCTTTTTATAAAAAAACGCTTCGAGAGATCCAGAAGTCGTATCTTAAATATGAATCTGCTTATGAAAAGGGATATGAAATACTTATTCAGGAAAAAATTGACGGTCAGGAATACGGCCTTGATATAATCAATGACTTGTCGGGGAATTACGTGACAACTGTTGTTAAAAAGAAATTCTCGATGAGAGCAGGCGAAACCGATGCTGCTGAGATTGTGGATTATAAAAGACTTTCCGATTTGGGAAAGAGAATCAGCGGTTTGGTCGGTCACATAGGAAATCTTGATACAGATATAATTGTACGTGACGGAGTTCCATACATTATTGAAATAAACGCCCGCTTCGGCGGCGGATATCCGTTCAGCCATGCAGCGGGCGTAAATCTGCCGCTCGCCATTATAAAATGGCTTCGCGGCGAAGAAGTACCCATGTCAATGCTCACCCCGGAAATAGGAGTGAAAGCACATAAAGATATATCGATTAGCATTCTGTAAAGGAGAGAGGTTGATAAAATGAACGGTAATAATGTAAATAAGCCTGTTTTTGTTACAAAACCGAGTATACCGCCTTTTGATGAGTATGTGGAGGCGATAAAACCGATATGGGAGGCGCATTGGCTCACGAATTTCGGCGCTGTTCACAATGAGTTCAAGTTGCAGTTAAGGGATTTTCTGAAAGTTGACAATGTTTCTCTTTTTACTAACGGTCATACGGCGCTTTATTCTGCAATTAAAGTGCTAGGTCTGCAGGGAGAAATAATAACTACGCCGTATACGTTTGCTTCGACAACACACGCGATTGTTCAAAGCGGATGTACTCCTGTGTTTTGTGACATTGATCCCGAAACTTTTACTATTGATGTAAATAAAATTGAAGCGCTTATTACGGAGAAAACATGCGCGATTTTGCCTGTTCATGTATATGGCATTGTCTGCGATACGGAGGCTATAGCCAAAATCGCGGCAAAGTATAATTTGAAAGTGATTTACGATGCTGCTCACGCTTTTGGTGTGGAGTTTAACGGCCGCGGCATCGGTACATACGGTGACGCAAGTATGTTCAGCTTCCATGCTACTAAGGCGTTCAACTCGATTGAGGGCGGTGCGGTTGCGTTTGGTGACGGTGCATTGTGCAAAAAGTTTAAAGAATTTAAGAATTTCGGTCTTACAGACGGTGAAAATGTTGATGAACCGGGTACAAATGCAAAGATGAATGAGTTTCAGGAGTCAATGGGTATCTGCAACCTGCGCCATATAGGAGATGTTCTCGAAAAAAGA
>JAFTXL010000094.1 GCA_017464985.1 Clostridia bacterium
ATATTACCGTAATTCTTTTCGCACGGATTCTTCATCTGCTTTTTAACAGCGTGTGCAATTTTATAGTTCTGCATAGCTTTTGCGCGAACATCGTATGTTGAGCGCAAAAGCTCAGCTTCTAATGCGCCCGCGACCCAGAGGTCGCGGTTCTTTTCTTCAATATCATTATGATCCGCCAGATTTATCTGGCGGTCATTTGGCAATGCGCCGCCGTTTTCGGCGGCGCATTGCTTCAGTCCAGAATATATACTGACCATAATTACTCCTGTTTTATCTAAGCTCTGCTCCGAGCATTGTTTCAAGTCCGTTGAGAATTTTCTTCATCGGCTTGTTAACATCATCGTCAGTAAGAGTTTTATTTTCATCACGGAATGACAGAGAATAAGCTAAGCTCTTCTTGCCTTCTCCTACCTGCGCGCCCTCGTAACAGTCAAACAGCGTACATGATTCAAGAACTTTTCCTCCGCGCTGTTTGATGATTTTCTCAACAGCACCTGATGTGACCTCTTTGCCGACAACAACAGCAAGGTCTCTTGTTACAGCAGGGAATTTCGGAAGCTCTTTATTTGTCGGAATATCGACAACAGCCTTTTCAATTACAGCAAATTCGAGCAATGCAACGTATGAATTTGCGAGGCACTCAAATTTATCTGCAACAATCGGATGAATCTGACCTAAGACACCTGCCTTTTTGCCGTTTATCAAAAGTTTTGCAGTTCTTCCGGGGTGCATTGACGGGTCTTCTGACTCAGCCTCAAACTCATAATTCTTAATATGAAGCGACTCGAGAAGAGCTTCAACTTCGCCCTTGATGACAAAGAATGTATAGTTGTTTGAATATCTTCCCATGCTGATAAGTTCACGGTGTTCGGGAAGCATATCCTCATCTTCGTCTTTTATATATACATATGATATTTCAAATACAGCAGCTTCGTCAGTACGCTGAGCCGCATTGTAGCTGAGAGTATTAAGCAACGTCGGCATCATGGATGTACGCATTACGCTGTAGTCCTCACCAAGCGGATTTGTAATCTTTACAAAATTGCGGAGCTTGCTGTCCTCGGGAAGCGCGAGTTTGTTGTAAAGCGCAGGACTTTCAAACGAGAATGAAAGCATTTCACTGTAACCTAGTCCAACGAGAACATTTCTTGCTTTGTCTCTTACGATCTGTGCGCGGTTTCTTCCGCCCAATGTTGTAGCGCAGCTGCTGAGGAGACTTGATTTAATATTGTTGTAACCATAGAATCTTGCAACTTCCTCAGCTATATCAGCTTCGCAAATTAAGTCTTCAAGGAAGCTCGGAGGAATCACAATACCTTTTTCAGCATCAACTTTACATTCAAGCTGTGTGAGTATATTAATCATCTGCTCTTCTGTTGCGTCAATTCCGATAAAAGCATTTATCTTTTCAGGGCTGAAACGGATGCTTCTTTCTGCCTTAGGTACAGGATAAGAAGAAACAACACCGCGGCAGACATCTCCCGCGCCGAGCATTTCAATAAGGTTTACGGCTCTCTCCAAAGCTTCAAGACATGTAACTGTATCGAGACCTTTTTCAAATCTTGATGAAGACTCTGTACGAAGTCCTACTTTCTTAGCTCCGCGTCTTACTGTTACCGCATCGAATATTGCAGCTTCAAATACTATTTCTGTTGTATCTTCGCGAATTTCAGAATTAAGACCGCCCATTACACCGGCAATAGCAACCGTGCCTTTGCCGTCCGCAATTACGAGTATGCTTTCATCCATTACTCTGTCCTGCTCGTCAAGAGTTGTAATAACTTCGTCTTTTCCCGCGCGTCTTACAGTAATAGTATCTCCGTGTATTGTCCGCTTGTCAAAAGCATGCATCGGCTGGCCGTATTCGAGCATAACGTAGTTTGTTATATCTACAATATTGTTTATTGAACGTATGCCTGCTGCTTCAAGTCTTTCTCTCATCCACTTCGGAGAAGGCTCAATCTTTACGTTTTTAACAACACGTGCCGCATAAAGAGGACACAAATCCTCAGCTTTTACATCGACTTTGATAAGGTCTGCGGAATTCTCTTCACATTCTTCTTTTACTGTCACTTCCGGCTTTTTAAATTTGCCGTTCATAGTTACTGCAGCTTCACGCGCCAATCCCAAAATACTGAAACAGTCGGCTCTGTTTGACGTAACTTCAAAATCAATTACACTCTCGCTTACGCCTAAAACCGCGAGAATGTCTTTCCCTATAAATGCGTCAAACTCTTCTTCAGAAAGCCCTTCAAATATTTTGAGGTCCTGGAGAACCATTATACCGTCATCAATTCCGCCCTCATAATCAAGGTGTGAAAGTCCGATTTCCTCAAAGGAACACATCATTCCGAATGAATTTTCGCCACGAAGTTTTCCGCTCTTAATTTTTGTGCCGCCTGCGATTGTAGATTTATCAAGAGCGACAGGAATAAGCGCATTTGTACGCACATTCTGCGCGCCTGTTACTATCTGGAGAAGTCCGTCATTGTACTCTCCGACATCCATCTGGCATACGAACATGTGATCAGAATTCTCATGTCTTGCAAATGAGATACATTTACCGACAACAACTCTGTCGATTTCGCCGCCGAGCTTGTCTACGCCCTCAACTTTTGTACCGCTGATAGTCATAGCGTCAGCAAGCTCATGTATATCTTTATCCCCCGAAAGTTCGAGGTCTGTATATTCTTTTAACCATTTTACAGGTGCTTTCATCTTTTATAACCTCCTTATCAGAACTGCTTAAGAAAACGTACGTCATTTTCATAGAACTGTCTTATATCTTTTACACCGTAGCGCGCCATAGCAGTTCTTTCAATACCGATACCGAACGCGAATCCGCTGTATTCATCGGGGTCAATATCACATCTGCGCAATACGTCGGGATGAACCATACCGCATCCCAAAACTTCAATCCAGCCTTCGCCTTTACATACACGGCATCCGCTCCCGCCGCATGACCAGCACGATACGTCAACTTCCGCACTGGGCTCTGTGAACGGGAAATGGTGAGGTCTTAATCTTATCTTTGTATTTTCACCGAACATCTTCTTTGCAAAGATTTCCAAAGTTCCTTTGAGGTCGCCCATTGTTACACCTTTGTCAACAACAAGTCCTTCAAGCTGATGAAATACAGGTGAATGTGTTGCATCCATGCTGTCCGATCTGTAAACCTTGCCGGGGCTTATAATTTTTATCGGAGGCTTCTTATGCTCCATTACGTGAATCTGAACGCTTGATGTCTGTGTTCTGAGGAGAATTTTATCTGTGATATAGAATGTATCCTGTGTATCTCTTGCCGGATGTCCCTCAGGAAGATTGAGCGCTTCAAAGTTGTAGTAATCGTATTCTACTTCAGGACCTTCGGCAATCTCATAACCCATTCCGATGAATAGATTTTTCATCTCATCGATAACCTGATTGAGCGGATGAAGGCTTCCGTTTGCCTTTTTTACACCGGGCATTGTAACATCTACCTTTTCAGCTTCAAGACGCTTTACGCTCTCTGCCGCTTTAATTTCAGCAAGCTTGCTGCCTATTTCTTCTTCAATAAAAGCTCTTATCGTATTTGCAAGCTGACCTACAACAGGTCTTTCCTCAGGAGTGAGTTTTCCCATTCCTCTGAGAACAGATGTAAGTTCTCCCTTTTTGCCTAAGTATGCAACACGGAGTTCTTCTATATCCGCCTGGCTTTTCGCTGCTGCTATCTTTTCGGCAAATTCTACACGAATTTTTTCAAGACATTCTTTCATTTTTCTTCCTCCAATTTAATTTGTTCGGAATACCGATTATAAAAAATCCCTGTGGCAGCAAGCTGCCACAGGGACGAAATAATTTCCGCGGTACCACCCTGTTTTTTATCATACGCTCTGCGCTAAGCTGCACATAGCCACACAAAAAACGTGTCCGATAAACACTCTATGATATAACGGTCACACCCGTTTTCCGCTAATAATGCTCATCGCTTTTTCACGGAAACAGCTCCGGAGCGAACTTCATCCTCTGCACGCACGGAACACTTTCAGCCAAACGTATTCCTCTCTGTCTGTGAATTATCAAAAGACTACTCTCTCCATCAAAGCTTTTTGTATTCAATTTCTGTTAATATACAACAAGAAACGCTTTGGTGTCAACTCCGAACAATACCTTAGTCATGACAAACGCATGAAAAAATATATTGATATATAGAACAAATCACATTCCGCCACAATATCGATAATAGTTTTTCTTGTTTCAATTTTTATAAAATCCCCTTGATTTTTTAAGACCGCCTGCGGAATATCCGCAAACGGTCATTTTACACTTCTACACAATATTCAATAATCTTTTACCAGCAGCGCTCTTAAATAACCTTTATCTGTATTCGTAGACTCAACATAAAAGCCGCAGCCGTAGTAAAACCTTACAAGTGCAGTGTATTTTGATGCCGTATATAGAGTTGCTTTCTTTACACCTTTTGACACAAGAAGCTTGTCCAAAAGATTCATAAAAGATTTACCTATGCCGATATTCTGACATCCTGTAACAACTCCGAAACGCCTGATGTATGCCGTATGCTTCTCTTCGTCTATCTCCACACGGATACTTCCTACCGCCTCTCCGTCAAGAAGCGCAATGTAAACGTGACTGTTTTTTATATCATTTAAAATATCGTCTGTGCTTTCCAAAAGCGCACGAGGCTTTTCCGATATTCCTGTATCATGCTGATACTTTTCGAAGGCATTTCTCATAACCTTTAAAATAGCTTCTGCCTCTTTAATATCGGGCATTGCGCGTCTGATTATTAACGAATAATCCATTTCACTCATAACATTTACCGTTTACAGATTACTTATTGTCCGCCATCAACTTGACCATAACCGCTTTCTGCGCGTGAAGTCTGTTTTCAGCTTCATCAAATATGGCAGAATTAGGTCCGTCTATTACATCTTCTGTAACTTCATAACCTCTGTATGCCGGGAGACAGTGAAGGAACATCGCGTCTTTTTTAGCATACGCAAAAAGCTCTTTATTTACAGTATAAGGAGCAAAAATCTTTGCTCTGATTTCTTTTTCAGCTTCCTGTCCCATACTTGCCCAAGTATCAGTGTAAACCACATCCGCATCGCGTATTGCCTCAACAGGATCGTGTGTCATTACAATTTCCGCCCCGGAATCAAATGCGGCATTTTCCGCGTCAGAAACAAACTTCGCGCCGCAGGTATAACCCTCAGGACTTGCAACGGATATATTCATTCCTACTTTTGCGCATCCATGCAAAAGAGAATGTGCCATATTATTTCCGTCACCTATGTAAGCAAGCTTTAATCCCTTCAATGAACCTTTATATTCAAGAATTGTCTGCAAATCGGCAAGCACCTGGCACGGATGTTCATCGTCCGTAAGGCCGTTGATTACCGGAATACTTGCTTTTTCCGCAAGCTCAATAACATCGCTGTGCTTAAACGTTCTTATCATAATTCCGTCAAGAAAACGTGAAAGCACCTGGGCTGTATCAGAAATAGGCTCTCCGCGTCCGAGCTGAATATCGTTAGAGCTTAAGAAAAGAGCGTTTCCGCCGAGCTGATACATACCTACTTCAAAAGAAACTCTTGTTCTTGTTGAAGATTTTGAGAAAATCATTCCCAAGGATTTTCCTTTGAGATAATGATGTTCTCTACCCTCTTTATTATCCTTTTTCAGTTTTATCGCAAGTTCCAAAAGCTCGTTTATCTCATCAGGTGTAAGGTCGTTAAGGCTGATTAAATCTTTCATATTATATGCTCCTCTCTAAAGCTTTTACAAATTCGTCAACGTCTTTCTCTTCAATAACAAGCGGCGGCAATACTCTCAAAATATACTGTCCTACAGCTCCTACAAGCCATTTCTGCTCAAAAAGACGGTTTTTTACATCTGCCGCAACCGGCTCATTAAACTCGATGCCGAACATAAGTCCGCGGCTTCGAATATCTTTTATACCTAAAGCTTCTTTAACAGACATAAGCGCGCTGCGCATATAGCTGCCCACCTTTTCCGCATGAGAAGAAAGGTCTTTTTCTATTACGGTTCCAAGTGCAGCAACTCCTGCTGCGCACGCAAGAGGATTTCCTCCGAATGTTGTTCCGTGATCTCCGGGTTTGAATCCCTCTGTAATGCGTCCCTTTGCGCAGACACATCCGATTGGAACGCCTCCGCCCAATGCCTTTGCCAGTGTAAATACATCCGGCTCTACTCCGAGTGTCATATATCCGAAAAGCTTACCTGTACGGCCGACACCCGTCTGAACTTCGTCAAATATGAGCATAATGTCATTTTCATCACATATCTTTCTGACTTCTTTTGCGTATTCCGTATCAAGCGGATACACGCCCGACTCGCCCTGTACAGGTTCGAGCATTATTCCCGCAGTATTTTCATCAATTGCTGTTTTCAACGCTTCTATGTCATTTATCTGAACGTGCTTAAAGCCCGGAGTAAGCGG
>JAFTXL010000095.1 GCA_017464985.1 Clostridia bacterium
CAGCATATCCTTTTTCGTCTAATTTAATCAGCTCTGAAAACATACCGTTTTCGGGCAAATATCCGATTGCTTCAAAAACACCGTTTACGTGCACATTTATGAAATCTCCATTATTTCTATTTTTTAAAGTTATGCTTTCTACCGATTCTTCTCCGTTGACCGAATACACCTCATACGGTTTTAAAATTTTTATATTATTTATCAGACTCAGTTTGTCGAGCAATGTTTTTTTGGCGGAGAATGTTTCTTTGTAATGCACGAGATACACCATGCCACATATTTCAGAGAGGTACAATGCTTCTTCCGCCGCAGAATCTCCTCCGCCTATTACGGCAACATCCCTGCCTTTAAAAAGAGGGCCGTCACATACGGCGCACCAAGATACCCCTTTTCCGGTAAGCCGCTCCTCACCTTCACAGTTAAGCTTTCTGTACTTTCCGCCGTTTGCAAGTATAACGGCAATGCACTCATAACTGTTTCGCTTTGACACAGCAATAAACCTGCTGCCGTTTTTTATTATCTTTACTATTTCGTCATTTGCAACTTTTACGCCACTTTTTCTTACCTGTTTCATCATGTTTTCCGACAGCTCCGCACCGGAAATATTCTCAACTCCCGGATAGTTATCGACATTAAATGAAAGCATCATCTGACCGCCGTAATTTTTCTTCTCAATCAATGTAACGGTATTGCCGGCCCTTGCGGCATATATCGCGGCGCTCATGCCGCAAGGGCCGGCACCGATTATCACCAAATCAGTCATATGAAACTCACTCTCCTTTTTCGGCAAATTTTTGATTTATGAAGTAATCTTTCTGTAAAGCCATAAAATATCTACCGCATTTTTTGTTTTAAAATTGTACAGCAAAGCAGTGCTCAAAATTGTGTCGATACAGAAAAACGAAATCATAGCAACAGTCATTGAAACAGGAATATTTTCTGTGAAATTTTTAACAATCGGATGCAATTTGTATACGAGCAGCATTGAGAGTACTCCCCAGAACACGGAATATACAAGCCATACGCGACCGTTTATATTAAAAGGTCTTCCGCTGTAATCCCAAAACGTTACACCGAGTAATTCTTTATAAAACATATCAAATACATATTCAATGAGACTCGCGGCAATCATTCCTATAAAAAATGTAGCAATTTTACTCGTTTTAAACGGCTCCGCAAAAGCCGCAACTGCCACTCCTCCCAACCCGTACACAGGACAAAGCGCACCCAAAAGCATACATTTTCTTGATTCAAGTCTGAAATTAAATAGTAGGCAAAACACCGTCTCAATCAGACATCCTGCAAAACTGTAAATTATAAAACACCAAAACCACGAAAGCACTCACATATCACCCCATGAAATTATAATTTCCATGCGGTTAAGGAATTATTCACCAAAAATCACGATTTTTAGCCGAAAACAGGCATCAGCGCGCTTCTTACGAAACGCGCTGATGCCTGCCTCTATTTATATTCAACTAAATTTATGAAATAATTTCATCAAATATATACATAACATTTACAACGGAAAGTATGCCGTCATACTCTTCTGTGACATATGATGCATCAGCATATTGATCCGACAAGCTAACAGTTCCGCGCATATGCTGCAGAATTTCCGTAAGGTCACTGACATCTGCTGTTCCGTCACCGTTTACATCAGCGTAAATGATAACATTATATCGGTCTTCTCCGGCTTCAATTACCATTCCAGTAGCAAGTATTTCCGACAATTCGGTCTCTTCACCTGCCGCATTTATGACGGTTACATCTTCATTTCTTGTAATATTCTTAAATTCACTGATAGCTTCCGCAACAGTAGAATTTGATTTAAAAATTACCGACTGCTCATGCGAACACGAACCTACATCAAGTTTATCAACAATATTGGTATCCGTGCTGTAATCTAATACCGTATAATCTTCAAGTTCTATCCAGCCGCACACACCGTTGTGATTTATATATCCCCAATCTCCGTCTACCGCAGTCACATATACATATGAACCGACAGAAACAGTGCCGAGCATTACTGAATACTCAGATGGCATGCTGCGTATGCTGATAATATTATTTACACTTCCGGACAGAACAACTTTATAAAGACCTTTTTCATGTAACTGCTCACTTGACATCTCACCGTTTTTATTTTGAAGCTCAACTTCAATCTCTTCTTCGGAATTATATCTTTCTTCATCAATCGGGTCGGAGTCTTCCGGTACAGACTCTTCAATAATCGGTGCAGGAGTTTCGGCAGGTGTTTGAACTACAGCCTCAACTGTCGCCGCAGGCTCTTCGGAAATTGCAGGTTCAGATGTCACGGCAGGAGTGTATTCCTCACCTAAATACTCCGCATACTTTGTATGTATAGAAGCATATCCTACAGAGCCCTCGTATTCAATTTGACCCCAAAAAGTGTTTTTGATTTCTAAAACCTGTATCACATCGTCTGTATGAAGCTCGCCAATTATTTCAGCTCCATCGACAGTATCCGGCTGACTTCGTACATTTAATAAATCCGTAGTTACCCTATACCAACCGGATTTATATGCGTTTCCTTTGTCTGAGGATGCTGTCGAAGCAGAAGCGGACGGCTGCGCACTTGACGCAGGTTTCGATGTTGCGGACGAAGCCGCTGTCGCAGACGGTGCTACACTCGCACGCTGTGTTGCTTCCGTTTCTTCTGATTTTAATCCGTAATATTCTGCAATGCCATCGGCAATAGAATAACCAATTTGTGTTCTCTGATCCGAATTTTCAAGAATTGCAACATCGCTTTGATTGCTGCAAAAACCACATTCTACAATAAATGAAATATCTATACCGTACGTCTTTGCATATCTGTTTATTGCATAATAGTCCGCAAGCGAGCCGTCAGGATAATATGTAGAACTCGCGTTATTATATACATACCCCCTGTTTTTCATTCCGGGACTGCTTGCCAGCTTCTCAAGAACTTTTACACCCATCTTATGAGATTCCGTATACATTTCATAATCATAATTCGGATTCGGACCGAAAAGCGCTGAACCGTAAACGGAAGAATTGCTGCTGGAATTATTATGAATGGAAATAATCGCGTCTGACCCGTTCTGCGATGCGATTTCAACTCTTGAGGAAAGTGAAAGATATGTATCATCCGATCTTGTCATATATACTTTTATACCGTATTTTTCTAGTCTTGCTTTTGTTGCTTTCGCAATTTCAAGATTATACCAACTCTCATAATGACCGCCATATGCTGCGGCAGCTGTGGTGCCGGGGTCAGAACCTCCGTGTCCCGGATCAAGAGTGACAGTGATGCCGGACGCCTCGGTTTTTATCCTTTCCCAAACTGTAACAGGAAAATATGCGAATATAATACACAATGCAATAACTAAAGAAAATAAACGCGATACCTGCTTCAATACATCCACTCTCCTCTTTAGTAAAATTAACAAAATTTGTTTATTTATTATAAAATATGAAATATTTGCTTGTCAAACACAGCATTTTGCAAAGGAAAATTATGTATAACAACATATTGATTTTTGTAAAAAAACGGAACCGCCTCAATTTTATTCTTATTCACAGTATAAAAGGAAACGGTGCAACCCTCTCACGGGGTTACACCGTACCTTACATAAAAAACTTCCTTATGGAGCTCGCCCATTTTAGACAGTCTTTTTTAATTCGATTCAAAAACTTAATTTATCAAGCCTCTATAACAGATACCTGCTTTTTATCTTTTCCGAGACGTGTAAATGCAACTTTGCCGTCTTTCAAAGCATAAATAGTGTAATCTGTACCCATGCCGACATTAGTACCGGGATGAATCTTAGTACCTCTCTGTCTGACAATGATATTGCCTGCAATTACTTTCTGTCCGTCGCTCTTCTTTACACCAAGTCTTTTGGACTCTGAATCTCTTCCGTTCTTTGTGCTACCGAGACCTTTCTTGTGAGCGAATAACTGCAAATTAATCTTAAGCATTGGGTTGCACCTCCTCTTCACTTACAACCAAATATTTCTTTCCGTAGCTGTACTCAATCTGTCTGAAACCAACCGTAGCTGCTTCTAAAACCGCATCTGCCGCAATTTTTTCTTTTTCATCGGTTATCCGTGGCCGTTTCCAATAAAAATCACCGCTTTTTGCTTTAAAACAACTCTTTCCAGGCAAACCATCACGATTGTATTTTTCTTCAAAATATCCTGCAACTGTATATGCCACAGCCGAAGCTGCCGCGCAGATAATATCTCTGCCCTCTGCATCATATCCTGCATGACCTTTTACGTTAAAACTCTGTACAGAGCCTCCGCCGTCACGAACAATAACAATCTTAATCATAAGTACGAGCCTCAGGCATTGATTTTTTCAATAACTACCTGTGTATAAGGCTGTCTGTGACCATGTCTTTTACGGTATCCCTTCTTTGCCTTATGCTTAATAATTCTGATTTTCTTGCCCTTACCGTTCTTAACAACTTTAGCTTCTACAGTAGCGCCTTCAACATAAGGAGCACCGAAAGAAATCTCGTCGCCGTTTGCTACAGCAAGAACTTTGTCAAATACAACAGCCTCGTCAGCCTCTGCACCGATAAGCTCGATAAATACTTTCTCACCCTCAGTAACTTTGTACTGCTTACCGCCTGTTACAACAATAGCATAATCCATTTATATACACCTCCTATAAAGTCTCGCCTTCAATGCAGAACCGGATCAATTCTGCTACGCAGGCATCAGCCGAAAAACGACATGAATTTAAAAGCCCCGTCAGAGCGGAATACTTTGATATTCTACTACCATATTTGGTATATGTCAACATCTGAAAATTCCGTATACAAAATAAAAGCGTCTTAGCTGTTTTGCACCAAAAATCCTAATTTGTTTAAATTTACACAGAATAAAAATTTTTGCAAGCGATTGCCCCACTTATGAAATCGTCAAAAAATGCACACCCAAATTACTTACTTTTTTACTGTACCCGATAATGTCCGTATTTATATTTCCTACTGCGGCATTGACCGTAACCGTAGCTTCACCCTCAATACCGTGACCCTTTACAATAACTACATCACCTTTTTTTACTTTCAGATTTTTTATTTCCGAATTTATAATGTTAGCTTTCATAGTATTGTTTATGTATACATACACTCCACCGCTTCCAATTCCGGTACATGAAACAGAAATCATACCCTGATTTTCTTTGTACTCAGTCTCAACACTTGCAACATTCTGAAATTTTTCAATTGCTCCGGAAGTCAGCCCGGAATCAGCCCCGATAAACACCGTCTCCGGCAAAACAGTGATATTTAATATCTGAAAGACAATTACTGCTGCAATAAGCAAACACGAAAACGCAAATACAAAACCTGCGGATATATATTTTCCGATATACGCCACACCTGTTTCAAGTTTCGCACAAATTCTATCAAATATCTTTTCTATTGA
>JAFTXL010000096.1 GCA_017464985.1 Clostridia bacterium
ATCGGAGCAGGTTTCCTTGTGTATTACGGCATTGCCGAGTTTATAAATTTTATATCGGGTTTTAAACTTTCAAAAGGTATTTTTCAGTATTTCTTCGGACCCGAACTTATGTGCCTTGCGGTTTTGACTCTCGGTATCACTTTTTTTGTTACAATAATTAAGGATTTATCGTATATACGCAAAGGTGTTACCGTGTTTTCTCTTGCTGTTGCGGCAATTGTGTTTTTTTGCTACGGGGTTATTGTTTTTAATTCATTTCCGCCTTCATTCTCAACGTCCTTTTGGGAAAATATTTTAATGTTGGTTTTACTGATAGGATATGTAACTTATTTTATTTACAATCTCGGAACAAAGAAAATCAGCGGATTTGCATGGGTAATGTGTTTTATAGGTGTTTCCGGACTGTTTATCGTGAACTGTGTACAGCTTTACATGCAGCAAATTTCGACAGGCACTTTTATACACGATGTTTTCAGCGCTTTAGCACATTATGCGCTGTTTTATTGCGGATTAAAAAAATACTGACAGTGGATTATTATGGAGTGAATAATAAATGGGTGAGAATAGAAAACAATCTGTAGGAGCGGGTTTTTTAATACTTTCCGTTGCAAGTATATCAGTTAAGGTTATCTCTCTTGTTTTTGTGCCTGTTATCAGAGGTTTTTTGGGAGGCGATGCCGGATACAGCGTTTATAGTACTGCGTATTCTGTTTATGCATTCATTTATGTCCTCACAACGGCGGGATTTCCTGTCGCTATATCCAAAATTGTAACAGAGCTTACAGTTACAAAACATTCTAAAGAGGCTGAAAAAGCCTTTTGTATCGCAAGGTTTTTTCTGATATGCATAGGAATACTTTTCACATCGCTTATGGCGGCGTTTGCAAAGCGCATTGCGCGTTTCATGGACAATGAAGAAAGCTGGGCAGGCATTCTATGTATTGCGCCTACGCTTTTGATTTGTGCTGTCCTTTCCGCGTACCGCGGTTATTTTCAGGGTCGCAAAAATATGATTCCGACAGCATCTTCGCAGATTATTGAGCAGATAGTACATGTTGTTGTGTCAATAATCCTTGTTATTGCACTGAAATCGAAAGGAATTGTATGGGCTGTTGCGGGAGCGTCTATCGGGACCGCTGCTGGAGCATTTGTCGCGCTTTTGATTGTAATGCATCACTATTATAAGAGCCGCAACGATGTAAGAACAGCAATATCGCATGAAAGAAGAATACGTATAAGTGAAAAAATAGAGCCGGTAAGTACCAATACGATAATAAAAAAGATATTTTATTACAGTCTGCCGATTACGTTGAGCTCAGCTGTTCAGTACGGAGGCGACCTCCTTGATAATAAAATGATAAAAGGACGCCTTTTGGAGGCAGGCTTTGATGAGTTTGCGGCAAAGAGCTATCACGGAGCGTTTATGGCGATGAGACAGCTTATAAATGTGCCGGTTGCGCTTGTCACGGCTCTGTGCATCAGCATATTGCCTGCTGTCGCGTCCGCATATGCGGTAAAGAATCTGAAAAAAGTATCGGAACGCGCAATATACGGTTTTAATCTTTGCTACACAGTGTGTGTGCCTGTGATAACTGCCATGATTGTATTTGCTCGGCCTATATACACATTGCTTGGTTACGGCAGCAAAAACCATGTGCTTTTAATGGCTTCTGCCGTGAGCGTATTGCTGCTCGGTACAATGCATCTTCAAAGTTCAATTCTTCAGGGTGTCAACCGAATGTTTACATCATCGGCGTTTTTGTGTTTGTGCGTGGTGATTAAAGCTGTGCTTAACTATTTCCTTGTCGCGATTCCGTCTGTTAATATTTACGGCGCAGTTATTGCGACATATATTTCTTATCTGATACCTGTAATACTTAATCATATTGTCATCACTAAGGCAGAACACATAGAATTGCCGCTTACAAAGATTTTGTTTAAGCCGGTGATTGCTTCTTTATCTATGGCAGTTGTAGCCGCACCTGTTTATCTGATTTTAAGACTTATATTTAAGTTTACCGGCGGTGGATATATTACAAATTTAATTTGTTTCCTGCCTGCCGCAGTAATAGGTGTGGCTGTGTATTTCTTTGCAATGAGAAAAATGGGTGCTCTTACTAACGAGGAACTTGATGAAATTTCTCCGAAGATAACAAAAATGCTCCGAAAGCTGAAGGTGATCAGATAACTTATGGAATACAGCTTTTCTGAGAATGTATGCGGAGTTGAATGTAGTTTTGTCACAAATGACAAATGCTTTTCTCCGAAATCTGTTGACCGCGGAACACTCGCGATGCTTTCTGTCTGTGGCATAAATGACGGTGATGAAGTAATTGACCTCGGCTGCGGTTACGGAGTTGTAGGTATATGGGCGGCACATTTTACCGACGCAAAGAATATTTACATGCTTGATGTAAACAAAGATGCGCTCTTATGCGCGAAAAAAAACGCTGTTGAAAACGGTTTTCCGGATATAAACATAATAGAGAGCAACGGATATGAAAATTTAGACAGAGCCGGATTTGATATGATTCTGTCAAATCCTCCGTATCATACGGATTTCAGCGTCGCGAAGATGTTTATTGAAAAGGGCTTTAACCGTCTGAAAGTTGGCGGCCGTATGTATTTGGTTACCAAAAGACTTGATTGGTACAAAAATAAACTTGTATCGGTATTTGGCGGATGCCGTGTATATGAGATAGACGGTTATTATGTTTTTGCCGCGGAAAAGAGAAATTCAAAAATGGAGTCAAAAAGGAAACGGTGAAAGCTTGATATGTCATTCAGCCGTGTGTTAAACTGTGTCCTGTTACATCGGTATTTTGCCGATGTAAAGGTTTTTAGGAGGTTTTGTCCGTGAAAGCTAATTACATAAAAAAATTTATATTAGTGCTCAGTATATTTTTTGTGTTTTCTGTATGCGGTGTATGCGCGGCAGAGAACAGTATGCCTATGTATAATGTGTGCGCCATAACAGTAAGTGCAGAGGA
>JAFTXL010000097.1 GCA_017464985.1 Clostridia bacterium
CACATACTTATGGCCGCTTACTGCCCCATCATTTCCAGTTTTACCGTCAAAATTCTTTCCAGCGATTCATCAATCCTGCTCTCTGAAACAGTACCTTTTCTTACCGCATCAAGTACACCCTCATACGCACTGTAAAAATCATCAGGCATCAAAATCATATCCGCACCTGCAAGCAATGTATTTACAGCGGCTTCAGCCGAAGAATACTGCTCCGTTATTGCGCCCATATTCAGGGCATCAGTTATTATAATACCGTCATAACCCATTTTCTCACGCAATAACTCCGTGATTATCTCATAGGACAGCGAAGCAGGGGTATTGTCTACTATTATATTAGGCAGCGAGATATGACCTATCATTATAAATTCCACTCCGCTTTCAATACCGTTCGCAAACGGTATCAGTTCGCATCGTTCAAGTTCTTCCAATGTTTTTAGAGTATATGCATAGCCCTCATGCGTATCACCTTCGGTTGCGCCGTGACCCGGAAAATGTTTCAATGTTCCGTACACTCCGTATTCCTCAAGCCCATCCATAACGCTAAGCGCCATATCCGATACGAGATCTGTATCACTGCCAAAGGAACGGTATTTCACAACCGTATTTTCTGAATTACTCAGCACATCCGCAACAGGGGCAAAATCCACATTAAATCCAAAATCCGAAAGATATTTGCCTATCGTCCTTCCTACGTCTGCTGCCGTGGCAGAATCGCCTGCCGCTCCTATATCGCACATATTACCCACAGAAGGAACATCGATATCCGAATTACCGATTCTCGCGACTTTTCCTCCCTCTTCATCTATGCAGGTAAAAAGAGGAACACCCACTCTTTCATAGCTGTACTGCTGTGCTTTTGTCAGCATTTCCTTTACCTGTGTCTCTGAAACAATACTGTTTCCCATATAGCAGAAACCACCCAGAGGATATTCGTCAAAAACAGACTTGTATTTTTCATTGGCAGCATTTGCGCTTGAAATGTCCGTAATCGCATATGGCACTACTACAAAAAGCTGAGCCGCTTTTTCCTCCAATGTCATTCCGTCAATAATCGATTGTACTGTAATTTCTTCATTTTTAGCACCTCCGGGATTACCTGTCGGAGAAGGTGCGTAAGTAGCAGCAGGAGCAGTTGCCGGCTCAGCAAGTTTTGTCGCAGAAGACGCAGCAGTTTTAGCAGCATCACTTGTTTTTAACGTTGTATTTTCCGTAGTAGCTTTAGCGGCGGTTGCAGATGAATCATCATCCGATGCAGAAGAGCCTGCATTAGAAGAAGGTACTGTCGCAGATATTTCTGAAGTTACAGCCGGCGACTCTGTGTCTGATATGTTCTCAGTTTCTTTTCCTGTGTTTTTTATTGTTTCGTTGAAAAGCTCCGTACTGTGTGCCGTTGCTGAAACGCCGGAGGATTCTTCTGAAAAAATCATTGTTTGAGACGGTGTGTTTGTCGGTAAAACATCTGCCGTTCTTACTGCTTCACTCTTTTCAGCGCATCCCGTGTGTACAATTATAAATAAAGACATCAATAACACCAATGCACGTTTAATAACAAAATTTCTTTTCCCGGCAAGTTTCATTTTTACCAATCCGTCCCTTTGTCTAATACAAAAACAAAATCCGAACTAAAAAGTTCGGATTTTACATGAATCAGTGGACCATCAGGGACTCGAACCCCGGACCGACCGGTTATGAGCCGGTTGCTCTAACCAACTGAGCTAATGGTCCATTCGCTCAAAGCAAGGATGATTATAAACAAATATTAACCCAATGTCAACAGCAAATTTTATATATTTTTATATCAGACCAATAGCTCTAAAAAAACGAGCCGCGTTTTATTTACACGGCTCGCCATTTCTATTTTTAATATCATTTCTCATTGAACGATTAAACAGCAGCTGCTTTTTTTAAAATCTCTGCTTTATCCGTTTTCTCCCACGGCAAATCAATATCAGTTCTTCCGAAATGTCCGTACGCCGCTGTCTGAGCATATATAGGAGTACGGAGATTGAAATATTTAATAATGCCTGCAGGTGTCATGTCAAAATTGTCACATACAATTTTTTCTATCTTTTCCTCATCAATTTTCTCGGTGCCGAATGTTTCTACGCGTACAGAAACAGGATACGGAACACCGATAGCATATGCAAGCTGTACCTCACATCTTTTCGCAAGGCCTGCGGCGACAACATTTTTAGCAATATATCTCGCCATATATGCTGCACTTCTGTCCACCTTCGTCGGATCTTTACCGGAGAAAGCACCGCCGCCGTGACGTCCCATACCGCCATATGTATCAACGATAATCTTACGACCGGTAAGACCTGAGTCGCCGTAAGGTCCTCCTACAACAAATCTGCCTGTAGGATTAACGTAAATCGAAGTATTTTCATCCATCATATCTGCAGGAATAATTGCTTCAATGACATATTTCTTGATATCCGCGCGAACCTGTTCCATTGAAACATCCGCGGAATGCTGCGATGATATAACAACCGCGTCTATTCTGACAGCATTTCCGTTTTCATCATACTCTACAGTAACCTGGCTCTTTCCGTCAGGTCTGAGGTATGCGAGAGTGCCGTCTTTTCTCACTTCCGTAAGCTTTTTACTGAGCTTGTGAGCAAGAGCAATAGGCATAGGCATGTACTCTTCAGTCTCATCAGAAGCATAGCCGAACATCATTCCTTGGTCGCCTGCGCCGTCAACATCTACACCCATTGCTATATCAGGAGACTGTGAATGCAGACAGTTGAGAACCGAACATGTGTCAGCATCAAAACCCATTTCTGAACTTGTATAACCTATGTTTTTAATAACATTACGCGCAATCTCAGCATAGTCAATTTTTGCTTTTGTCGTAACCTCGCCCATTATAAGAACCTGTCCTGTAGCAACAGTAACTTCGCATGCTACACGCGACGCAGGATCCTCCGAAATCAAAGCGTCAAGAATATTATCGGAAATCTGATCGCATATTTTATCGGGATGTCCCTCTGTAACTGATTCAGATGTAAAAAATCTTCTGCTCATTTTAGAAAACTCCTTCTGCTAAAATTCATATTAAATACAATATTATTTAAAACCATTGCAACTAATTATAACATATATTTGCAACAACAACATTACTTATGCTAAAAATACAGTAAAAAATTTGTTTGTCACAAGCTGGTCGAAGATCACAAGAATACCCATAATTCCGACATATGCAGAAAACCATAAAAGACTTCTCTTTTTAAAGAAATCAAGCATAAACTTTATAGCAGCATATCCGGAAAGACCGGCAGCAAGCATTCCAACTAATACAACAAGAATATCAAGGTTTTCGGGCTGTTCGATTACATCCTTAACACCCAATACAGCAGAACCTAATATAACAGGAATAGACATTATGAACGAAAATGCCATAGCGGTTTCCTTTTTCAATCCCATAATAAGTCCCGCAGC
Organism: Clostridia bacterium; assembly: GCA_017464985.1. Next base: position 3,445 of record JAFTXL010000097.1, read on the forward strand.
AAGAGTACTCCCGGACCTTGATATACCAGGCATTATGGCAATACCCTGCGCTATTCCGATAACACCTGCATCAGCATACTTTATATCAGCATCCTCTTTTTTCCTTTTTCCGACTTTTTCAGCAACAAAAAGAACTATCGCCGTGATAATGAATGCAATTCCCAAAAATCCGCCGCTCGCAGACAAATCCTCAATAGCATCGTCAAAAAGCAATCCTACAATGACTGCCGGTATTGTGGCAATTACAATCAGGTAAACATACTTTTGAAAAGGTTTCTTTATAAGCTCATAAATTTCTTTTCTGAATACAATGAATACGGCAACAAGTGTAGCTGTATGAAGCGCTATATCAAAAGATAGTCCGAACACATCAATGTCAAATCCGAAAAGATGCTTAAACAGTATCAGATGACCGGAGCTGCTCACAGGAAGAAATTCCGTAAGACCTTGTACTATACCTAAAAGAAGTGCCTGCAAATACTTCATGCTCCTGCCCCCTCATTTTGATTTACATCGGCCTTTTTACTTTTAGTTTTTTTCTTTTTTGCATCAGCATACACTAAAATCGGCTGAGCGCCGTTTTCAACAGTATCTTTTGTTACAATGCACTTCGTAACATTATCGATCGAAGGAACATTAAACATAACATCTGTCATAACATTTTCGATAATGGCACGCAAACCTCGCGCGCCGGTTTTTCTTGCCATTGCAACAGAGGTTATGGCATCAATCGCATCATCTTCAAATTCAAGCTCAACATCGTCATACGCAAGAAGCTTTTGATACTGCTTTACAAGAGCATTTTTAGGCTCTGTGAGTATGCGTTTAAGTGCTTCTTTATCAAGCGCCTGAAGCGTTACAACCGACGGCACACGACCTATAAACTCCGGTATAAGACCGAATTTAAGGAGATCCTGCGGTTCAAGCTTTGAAAGAAGATCATCTGCCAA